>JAISGR010000131.1 GCA_031262995.1 Prevotellaceae bacterium
GTTTGGTGACTGTTATTGTACCTACCTAATGAACTAAATCTGAGTAGATTCAGTAGACTGCAGATAGTATCAAACAGTCCTGAGCCAGTACAATGCACCTCCCACGTGTAATTGGTTCAGACATGAAAGCGACACATCGATCAGTACTCCTGTAGCGGTTTTCCATACAAACGTTATGGGAGTGAGGAAGTTCATAAAACAGGGATGTGTGGCTGCGAGACGGGTTGCCTATCGGCATGTTGCAGGTTATGTGTACAAGTCAAACAGGATGAAGTGTATGCAATTTTGTGATGACATTTTGAAAGCTTTTATTACAGGAATTGGCGCTACTTGTTTTTATAAACACTGACAAACCCCAAAGGCATCCTGCAAAACGGGATGCATAACATGGTGCCATCAATCATTCCTGATCATTTTCTGGATGAAGCTGAAAGCTGCAACATCCAGTGCATTGCCGATTGAGACCATAAGCTTGTGGTATCATTAACCACTAGTAAGAAAATGATCTCTCGCTTTATCTTGGATCTTTAAAATACAGAATAAACTTCCCTGGAAACCGTAATACTGAAGGACGTGAATGAATACAATCTCCAAGACGGCGTAGAAGAATTCGTCGAGTTTGTTTGCAGGAGTCAGACTTGGACCTTCCTCCTGTCTTCCTGCGTGGGGCATGTTGTAAGCTATTGTGAATGAAAATCGAATCTATTTTTCTTAGCCAATTCAGGCTACAGCCTGGATGGGTCCTTTAATTAGGCCAAGCCCTTCTCCTTCGAATCTTGGCATTTACGAACGTTCTCTATTCCAGAGTGTTTTTATCATTTGAAACACCATAGTCAAATATTCTGAGACTCCAACAGAAACATGCACTTGGTCTCTTCTTTCTCTGTTCTTCAGTTAACGGCTCTGAGTTATTCTGTGTTTGCTTAGCTATGTAAATTTTATGATCAAAAATTTTAAACGAAATCTTTTTCGAGAGATTTCAGATGATTTGCATTTGTACTATTAAACATTTTTTACGCTGCAGGTAGTAATATATATAAGATATTGTAACTTACTCTTTCCGCTGATTAGCCTATATAGAATACAGGAATGAGTGCAGCAAACTGCTCCAAGAACAACATGGTATTTATCTAAAAGTTACAATTTTTGTCTTCCAGGTTGTAATGAACCTTAATTTGTATGAAAATACGTGTGGCCTTCTTAGGTATGTGTGGATGTATGCAGGTAATTTATACATGTATTGTAAAACTATTTAATGTGGTTCATGTATGTAATGAATATGTAAGCATATTTGTATGTAAGTTTTAAATAATATGTGTAAGTCGCTTTCAAGTGAATGCGCTGTGGATCTCGTTTCATGGAGAGCAGATTTGTGTTTGTGTTTGTGTGACTTAGGAGCTGCGAGTGAGAAGATGCCGGAGTGACGACACCCTTCCAATATATTCAGGAAGCCGTCGACATTGCTTTCTACGTAGGCGTAGGGATTCTCAATTGAATAGCGCACACCTGCCTGTGCACCCAGATTGACAACCACATCAAAGTGTCCGTTGGCAAAGAGCATCTTCATGGCTTGTCGGTCTTCCAGATTCATACGGATGAATCGGAAGTTGGCAAATGTGTCGCTCTGTACGAATTTATACCAGTCGATAGCTTCACGGTTAACACCCAATGTTCTCAGACGACCGTATTTCAGGTTGATGTCGTAGTAGCTATTGATGTTATCCAAGCCGACAACCGTATCGCCGCGATCGAGCAGGCACCTACTGACGTAGGAACCGATGAAACCGGCGGAACCGGTGAGAAGAATGTTCATGTGGGTGCGATGTGATTATCTAAATTGATATATGTCGAAGCGCACTCTTCATTTTTCTCCCATCCCATTGAAAAAATCAGCAACATAGACACAATCCGAATAACAGAAAATGCGGATAACCTTCAGTAAAAACACAATGAATTAAATTATTCCACCACAATATCAACATTTATAACCGATATATTTTGCCCGCAAATCAACAAAAATTGCACGCGCACACAACAAACCATCTAAATATACTTGGGGGACACCGGAAATGGAGATATTCCGATTATTGATGTTTGATTTCGAAAATTCTGTTTAAACATCTGTTCTATTGCCGAACCGCATAATATGCTCTCCTGAACGCAGTAAGAAGCAAAAGATGCTGTTTGACGGGCGCAAAGATAATTCCATTTTACCTATCTCCCAATCATTTGCCGACAAAAAATAAAAATCTTCTATAGGAGACTGACTATCAGGAGGTTCTTCGCCGACTGAAAGGCTGAAACCGAAAAACATATTGTCTTTCCGGTAGAAATTGCGCAATGAAATCTCACCAAGCAGCACGACAATTGAAGGTTTTTGTGTAAGTTTGCCGACAAAATGTAACATAACCCCTACTTTTTATGAGCTATTTGATAAAGCCGGAAGGCTATAAACCACTACTTGATTTAAAACAAACAGAGTTAGGTATCAAGAAGATAAAAGAGTTCTTCCAGATGAATCTCTCGTCGGAACTGCGTTTGCGTCGGGTCACTGCCCCCCTCTTTGTGCTGAAAGGCACGGGTATCAACGACGACCTGAACGGGATAGAACGCGCCGTCACCTTCCCTATCAAGGATTTGGGCAATGTGCAGGCGGAAGTTGTGCACTCGCTTGCCAAGTGGAAACGGGTCACCCTTGCCGACTACGGCATCGAGGTGGGCTACGGCATCTACACCGACATGAACGCCATACGCGCCGACGAAGAGCTGGGCAACTTCCATTCGCTCTACGTAGACCAGTGGGACTGGGAGCGCGTCATCACCGTAGCCGACCGCAACGTGGAGTTTCTCAAGGAGATTGTCAACCGCATCTACGCCGCCATGGTACGCACAGAATATATGGTGTACGAAATGTATCCGCAAATCAGACCCTGCCTGCCCGACAAGCTGCACTTCATCCATACCGAAGAGTTGCGGCAGCTCTACCCCACACTGGAACCGAAGGCGCGCGAAGATGCCGTCACCCGCAAGTACGGCGCGGTGTTCATCATCGGCGTGGGAGGCAAGCTGGGCGACGGGAAGAAGCACGACGGACGCGCCCCCGACTACGACGACTACACCTCCGAAGGTCTCAACGGATTGCCCGGACTCAACGGCGACCTGCTGCTGTGGGACGATATTCTGCAACGCAGCATCGAACTCTCCTCCATGGGCATCCGTGTGGACAAGGAGGCATTGGTGCGACAACTCAAGCAGGAAGACGAAGAGGGACGGCTGAACCTCTACTTCCACAAACGACTGATGAGCGACACCCTGCCACTCTCCATCGGAGGCGGTATCGGACAATCACGACTCTGCATGTTCTACCTCCGCAAGGCACACGTGGGCGAGATACAAGCCAGCATCTGGCCTGAAGAGATGCGACAGGCATGCAAAGCGTATAACATCAACCTCATCTGATGAACGTACAAATAGAAGAAAGCTGGAAAGAGCAGCTGCAAGGAGAGTTCGAGAAGGACTATTTCGGGCAGTTAGTCAACTTTGTGCACGCAGAGTACCGGCAGTACACGGTATATCCGCCGGGCAAGCTGATATTCAATGCGTTCAACCTTTGTCCGTTTGACAAGGTGAAGGTAGTCATCATCGGGCAAGACCCGTATCACGGTCCCGGACAGGCACACGGTCTCTGCTTCTCGGTCAACGACGGCGTGGCATTCCCTCCCTCCTTAATTAATATCTTCAAGGAGATTAAGGAAGACACGGGTACCGACATGCCACCGACGGGCAACCTCACTCGATGGACGTCGCAAGGCGTGTTGCTGCTCAATGCCACCCTCACGGTGCGTGCCCATCAAGCCGGTTCGCACCAGAACCACGGATGGGAAACATTTACCGACGCAGCCATACGCGCCCTTGCCGAGCAGCGCGAGCATCTCGTGTTCATCTTGTGGGGATCTTATGCCCAGCGCAAAGGAGCATTTATCGACCGCAACAAGCACTTGGTGCTTACCTCGCCACATCCCTCTCCCCTCTCCGCCTACAACGGCTTTTTCGGCAATCGCCACTTCAGCCGCACCAACGAATATTTGCGGATGCACGGTCAAGCAGAAATAATATGGTAGGCTTTCTCCGTAAAATGCACAGAATATTTTGTTCTGTGCATTTTTGTTTTACCTTTGCCCGCTCAAACTAATAAACTACAAATGAGATGAAGAAATTATCACTGATTGGCATGTTGTTGCTAATCACTTCCGTCCCTGTATTTGCAGGAGGCTTACTGACCAATACAAATCAGCACATTGCATTTCTCCGCATGTTGGCACGCGGTGCCTCTATCGACATTGACGGAGTCTATTCCAACCCCGCCGGCTTGAGCTTTCTGCCCAAGGATGGTCTCTACCTCTCGCTGAACATTCAGAATGCGAACCAAACGCGACTGATTGATGCGACCTTTCCTCTCTTCCCCGAAGCCGACCACACACGCCACTACAAAGGAACCGCTTCGGCGCCCGTTATTCCAAGTTTTCAAGCTGCTTACAAAACCGGCGACTGGGTGTTCTCGGGCAGTTTTGCCGTAGTGGGTGGCGGAGGAAAAGCTTCGTTCAACACCGGACTGCCCATGTTCGATGCCATGGCGATGGGCATGATCAATCCGCAACTGGCGCAACATCCGCAACTGGGACAGCTCATCGCGGCAGGAACACCGGCATCGAGCCTGTACACGATCACCAGTTCGCTCGACGGCAAGCAATATATATATGGTGTACAGCTGGGCATCAGCTACAAGGTCAACGACTGGTTCTCGACATTTGTCGGCGGACGCATGAATTACTTCACTGGCGGCTACGAAGGCTTTTTAAAAGCCAAACTGAAACCGGACTTTGGTGAGTCTGAACTTGCCGCCATCGCATTGGATTGCACACAGACAGGTTGGGGACTGACACCTATCATCGGCGCAGACTTCAAGCTGAACAAATGGAACATCGGCTTGAAATATGAGTTTATGGCAAGCCTGAACATTGAGAATAAAACCAAGACACTGGATATTCCTGCCGGTACAGAAGCTGCATTCGATGCTTATCGGGATGGCGTCAATACCCCCAATGACATCCCTGCCCTGCTGACGGCTGCCGTAGGCTATGAGTTTCTGCCGACCCTGCACGCTTCGGTCGAGTACCACTACTTCTTCGACAAGGATGCCGGTATGGCAGGCAACAAACAGAAAGCGCTGACCGGCGGCACCAACGAATATCTGGTAGGCGCCGAATGGGATGCACACAAGTATGTAACCGTCAGCGCCGGTTACCAAAAGACCGACTACGGACTGGCGGACAACTTCCAGAGCGACATCGCCTTCTCGTGCGACTCCTACTCCATCGGTGTGGGTGCAGCGCTCAATCTGTCGAAGCACCTCAAGCTGAACCTCGCCTATTTCTGGACGACTTACAGCGACTACACCAAGAAGATGGATCAATACAACGGCATGCCGATAGCCGGAACAAACGTCTACGGACGCACCAACCGCGTTTTCGGTCTTGGCGTTGACTATAAATTCTGATTCGTTACCGTCTCCTTACACAACGAGGCGTTCAACCCGATAGGACGGAGCTTCTATCCTATCGGGGTGAACGCCTCGTTTCATTGGAAGAAACGCCTCGCCTCATTGAGACAAACCCGATTCGGTCATTAGAAACAGGTACTCAAAAGCACAATAAAAAAAGGCTGTCTGTACCGAGTCTCGGTACAACCTGTACCGCGACCCGGTACAATTTGTCCGGACGACCGATCCGGAATAAACACGCTCCCCCATTGAGTTTCGGCGCCATTTATACGTGACATTTGTATAATAACGCTAACTTTGAGCGCTTTTTCGGTTTAAACAGAATTGTTTAACCCATTAACAGGTGTTACCATGACAACAAATGCCCTTCTTTTATGAAAAACAACAAACAGCCTTTACTGCGCTCGGGTGCAATCAATTATCTTGTACCTTTTATCCTCATCACGTCTTGCTTTGCCCTGTGGGGATTTGCCAACGACATCACCAACCCGATGGTGAAAGCCTTCTCCAAAATCTTCCGCATGAGTGTCACCGACGGTGCACTGGTGCAGGTCGCCTTCTACGGCGGATATTTTGCCATGGCGTTTCCCGCCGCCATCTTTATCCGCAGGTACTCTTACAAGTCGGGCATCCTGATGGGTCTCGGGCTTTACGCCATCGGCGCTTTTCTCTTTCTGCCTGCCAAGATGAGCGGCAACTACTACCCGTTTCTGGTTGCTTACTTCATCCTGACCTGCGGTTTGTCGTTTCTGGAGACCAGCGCCAATCCCTACATCCTTTCGATGGGCGACGAAGCAACAGCCACCCGACGCCTCAACCTGGCACAGTCGTTCAATCCGATGGGTTCGTTGCTGGGCATGTATGTAGCCATGCAGTTCATCCAGGCAAAGCTAAACGCTGCCGACACTGCAGAGCGCGCACTGCTCCCGCCCGGGCAGTTCGAAGCGATGAAACAGCAAGACCTCGGCGTATTGATTACCCCATATCTCATTATCGGATTGGTCATCACAGCCATGTTTCTGGTCATACGCTTTGCACGAATGCCCAAGAGCGCCGACCAGAACCACAGCATCGACTTCCTGCCTACCCTGAAACGCATCTTCTCCCTGCCGCGCTATCGCGAGGGGGTGATTGCACAGTTCTTCTACGTAGGGGCACAGATTATGTGCTGGACGTTCATCATTCAGTACGGCACGCGCTACTTTGTCTCCACCGGCATGGAAGAGAAAGCTGCCGAGGTGCTCTCACAGCGATACAACATCATAGCGATGGTCTTTTTCTGCTGCAGCCGCTTCGTCTGCACCTACCTGCTGAAGTACATCAATCCGGGGCGGTTGCTGCTTGTGCTGTCCATTGCTGCCGGCACATTCACCGCAGGTGTTATCGGCTTCCAGAGCATTTGGGGCATGTACTGCCTGGTCGGCGTATCGGCTTGCATGTCGCTGATGTTCCCCACCATCTACGGCATAGCCCTCGAGGGCATGGGCGACGATGCCAAGTTCGGCGCTGCCGGACTGATTATGGCGATTCTCGGCGGTTCGGTACTTCCCCCCGTACAAGCCCTGATCATCGACACGAAAGAGTTGCTGGGCATGCCGGCGGTCAACGTGTCGTTCATCTTACCGCTGATATGCTTTGTGGTGGTGGCGATATTCGGCTATCGCACCTATAAGGTGTTCGGGATTGCCCGCTGATCTCTTTCTTTTTCGTTAATTTTGCGGCGAAAAAAGAAAGAGAACATGCAGATCAACCACATAGATTTAGGCAATCAACCGGTGCTGCTCGCCCCGATGGAGGATGTCACTGACCCGGCGTTCCGCCTGATGTGCAAGCGGTTCGGTGCCGATATGGTCTACACCGAGTTTGTGTCGAGCGACGCACTGATACGTTTCGTCAACAAGACACAGGAGAAGCTCACCATCTGCGACGAGGAGCGTCCGGTGGCGATTCAGATCTACGGCAAGGATACCGATGCCATGCGCGAAGCCGCCCGCATCGTGGAGGAAGCGCATCCCGACGTGCTCGACATCAACTTCGGCTGTCCCGTGAAGCGGGTGGCAGGCAAAGGTGCGGGGGCAGGTATGCTGCGCGACATACCCAAGATGCTGGAGATTACCCGCGCCGTGGTGGATGCCGTGCGGATTCCCGTCACCGTAAAGACCCGCCTGGGATGGGACGACAATCACAAAATCATTGTCGGGCTGGCAGAGCAGCTGCAAGACTGCGGCATCGCCGCGCTGACCATCCACGGTCGCACCCGTGCCCAGATGTACACCGGCGAAGCCGACTGGACGCTGATCGGCGCCGTGAAGAACAACCCCCGCATGCACATCCCCATCATCGGCAACGGCGACATCACCTCGCCCGAACGTGCCCGCGAGTGCTTCGACCGTTACGGCGTAGACGGCGTGATGGTGGGACGCGGCGCCATCGGCTGCCCGTGGATATTCCGTGAAATCAAGCACTACCTCACCACCGGCGAGCTGCTCCCGCGCCAACCCTTCGAGTGGTACCTGGAGGTGCTGCGCGAAGAGGTACTGAGCAGCGTGGCACGCCTCGACGAACGGCGCGGCATCCTGCACATCCGCCGCCACCTGGCTGCCACCCCGCTCTTCAAAGGGATACCCAACTTCAAGCCCACCCGCGTTGCCATGCTTCGCGCCGAGACCGTAAACGAATTGTTTGAGATCATGAATCGGATACCGAACGAACAAATGACGGCAGAATGACCCCCCCCTGTATATACCTGAAATGAGGTCGTACTGTCCAACGTCATTGGACAGGTTGTCCAACGTCTCGGGACAAGCTTGTCCAAAGACGCTGGACAGGCTGTCCAACGACGTTGGACAGACAGCCCTTTAGATCATGCTTTGAATGAGTGGAGTGGAGAGGAGGTGAGGAAGCAGTAGTAGCGGATTATTTCACCATCCGCCCCATTTGGTAGGTACCCTTGCGGATGACGTTTCCGCTCTTGTCGGTTTCGACGAAGGCGCCGTCTTTCTTGCCTTGTTTGAAGGAGCCTTCGTAATGGTTTCCCTCTTTGTCGGTCTGTGTCCCTTTTCCGTCCTCCAGTCCGTTGACGAAGCCGCCTTTGTAGCGGGTGCCGTCGGTCAGGATGAGCGTGCCCTGTCCGTTGAACTTGTTGTCTTTCCATTCCCCTTCGTAGGAATCGCCGACGTTCCAGCGGTAAACCCCGTATCCGCTGCGCTGGTTGTTTTTCCATTCGCCGTCGTAGGTGGCGCCGCTGCTCCACGTGAAGACGCCTTTGCCCTCTTGCGCGCCGTCTTTGAAGTGACCGACGTATTTGTTGCCGTTGGCATGATAGTAGGTACCTTGTCCGGTGCGCTCCCCCTGCACATAAGAGCCTTCATAGCGGTCGCCCGTATGGAAATAGTAGGTGCCCTTGCCGTGCTGCATGTCGTCTTTCCATTCGCCGGCATATTCATCGCCGTTGGCATACTTGAACGTACCCTGACCGTCGCGCACGTCGTTCACCCACGAGCCGGTGTAGCTGCTGCCGTCGCTCCAGACGAAGGTACCTTGTCCCTCTTTCCGGTCGTTCTTCCAGGTACCGGTATAGTGTGCGCCGTTCTTCCAGGTGTAGGTACCTTCGCCTTCGCGCTTGTTATTCTCCCAATGACCGGCGTACACGTCGCCTGTATAGTAATACATGGTGCCCTGCCCGTGTTGGACATTCTGGTACCACAAGCCATCGTAGTGATTGTTGTTGGTGAAGTAATAGATGCCCCGCCCGTGTTGCTGGTCTTGGAACCAGCTTCCTTCGTAGCGTTCGCCGTTGCTGCGGGTGTAGGTGCCGTAACCTTCGCGCCGTCCTTTCAGGTATTCGCCTTCATAGACGTCGCCGTTTTTATAGGTCGTTTTGCCCGTACCGTTGGGGCGCTTGCCTTTCATTTCTCCGGTGTATTCCGAGCCGTCCTTGAATTTGCGGGAGCCAATCTTTATATCCGAAGAGAGGATGCTCTTGGCTTTATCGAAAAAACTTTGTTTTGTCTCTTGGGCGGTAGCGTTACCTGCAGACAAAAACAAGAATATGCAGAGTGTGTACAAACATTTCATTCTTATCATCAATAAACATTTCGACAAATGTAGGGCATTTTCTTTGATACGGGAAATGAGGAATATGTTCTTATCATGTATTAACGCTTCTTCACAGTGTTATTCGGGGAGATTGTTGTCCTTTCGACCTGTCCGACAGGTACTTCTCGGCGTTCTTCAGGTCTTGCGGCGTGTCGATTCCGATGGTTTCGAAGTGTGTGATGCCGACCTTGATGGTATATCCGTTCTCCAGCCAGCGGAGTTGTTCCAGCGATTCCGCCAGCTCCAGCGGCGACTGTGGCAGTGCGGTGATTTCGCGCAATACATCCGTCCGGTAGGCGTACAATCCGATGTGTTTATAGTAGGTGTGATGCGACAGCCACTCACTGCGTTCAACGCCCCGCAGGTATGGAATGACCGAGCGGCTGAAGCAGAGGGCATGCCAGTTTTTGTCCACAACCACCTTGGGCGAGTTTGCGTTCTCCAGCGCCTCGATGCCGTTGTCGGCGGTGAAGGGTTTGACCAATGTGGCTATCTGGGTCGTCGCATCGGCAAAGCAGGCTTTCACGGTTGCTATCTGGGAGGGCTGAATGAACGGTTCGTCGCCCTGAATGTTGATCACCACATCCGCATCGAATTCCGCCTTTACATACGCCTCGTAACAGCGGTCGGTACCACTCTTGTGCAGCGGAGAGGTCATGATTGCCCTGCCTCCGAATGCTTCGACAGCCCGGCGGATGCGCTCGTCATCGGTGGCTACGCAGACGCAGTCGAGGAGGTCGGCAACCTGTTCGTACACACGTTGTACAACACACTTTCCACCCAGCATCGCCAGCGGTTTGGCAGGGAAGCGGGTAGAAGCATAGCGGGCGGGAATGATGCCAAAGAATTTCATGAGGGTGGTATGAGTTGTTGATAAGCGGTGTGCGGGCTAATTGAAGAAATCGTCTAATCCGGTGCTGTTTGTCGACTCCGTTTCGACTTGCGCTTCCTGCTCCGTGCCACCGACCTCCTTGCAGGGGTCGTAGTCCTCAGGCAGCTGGAAGGTCTCGTTCTCGTCGTATCCCAGTGTTTTGTCGGCATACACCTTATTCATATACTTTGCCCATATCGGCAACGCCATGGCAGCTCCCTGTCCGTACGTCATGCCGTCGAAATGGATGTCCGGTTCGTCGCCTCCCACCCAGCAGCCCGAAACGAGCGACGGGGTGAATCCGATAAACCAGCCGTCGGAGTTGTTGTTGGTGGTACCTGTCTTGCCTCCCATGTCGGCTTCGAAGCCCAGCCGTCGCACGCGTCCGCCGGTGCCTTCGTTGATAACGGCACGCAGCATGACCAGCATTTTATCGGCGCTCGAGGTACTGATAACCTCCTCCATCTCGGGAGAGAAGGTAGCCAATAGGTTGCCGTCGCTGTCTTCGATGCGGGTGACAAAGAGCGGAGCCACGCGGATGCCTTTGTTGGGAAACGCCGTGTAGGCGCTCACCATCTCGCCGACCGAAATCTCGCAGGCGCCGAGGCTGAGCGAAACAACCGGAGGTATGTCGCGGTTACGCACGCCGAAGCTGTGTATCAGCCGCACCAGCGAATAGGGATTGAGTTTGCTCATCAGGTACGCCGAGATCCAGTTGTCCGACTTCGACAGTGCCCACTTCAGCGTTACCATCTCGCCTATCCGTTCCTTCACCGTGTTGGCAGGTGTCCATGGTTCGCCCGCTTCGGTGATCAGGGTGTATGATACATGTTCCGCTTCGTCGCAGGGCGAGAACCCGTTCTCCATTGCCAGCGTGTAGAGGAACGGCTTGATGGTCGAACCGACCTGTCGGCGTCCCATCATAGCCATGTCGTATTGGAAGTGGGTGATGTCGGGACCTCCCACATACGCCTTGACCTGTCCGTTGTGCGGGTTCATCGACATGAAGCCCGAGCGGAGGAAATATTTGTAGTATCGGATAGAGTCCATGGGTGTCATGAGGGTGTCCTTGTCGCCGTTCCACGTGAAGACCGACATCTCCTCGGGCGTATCGAACGCCTTCTCGATCTCTTCCCGGCTGTAACCTGCCCCCAGCATCGTGTTGTAGCGTCCCGACTGTCGCATGGCGCGTTTGAGCGCCGCATCAATCACCTCCTGTTTGGTCTCATTGGAATAGGGCGCCTTCTTCCGTCCCCGCTTCTCTTTGAAGAAATGGGTTTGCAGCTCTTTCAGGTGCTCCGTCACTGCCTCTTCGGCGTACTGCTGCATGCGCGAATCGATGGTGGTGTACACCTTCAGTCCGTCGGTATAGAGATTATATTTGGTGCCGTCCTTTTTCAGGTTCTTCTCGCACCAGCCGAACAGGGGATTGTGAATCCAGTCGAGCGAATCCTCATAGAATTTCTGCATCTGCCAGCCGCGATATTTGCTGCGATCAGGCTTGGTTGCGTTCATCACTCCCCGCAGGTATTCTCTGAAATAAGTCGCCTCTCCTTCCTTGTGGTCTGCGCGGGAGAACTTCAACGTCAGCGGCAACGCCTTGAGCGAATCGCACTCGGCTTGCGTGATGTATCCGGCTTTCTGCATCTGGTTGAGTACCACATTGCGTCGTCCGCGTGTCCGTTCGTTGCGTTTCACGGGATTATAGAGGGACGGATTCTTGCACATTCCCACCAGCACAGCCGACTCTTCGGTTTTCAGCTCCTTCGGTTCGCAGCCGAAATAGGTGCGGGCAGCCGTTTTGATGCCTACCGCACCATAATTGAAGTCGAACTTGTTGAGGTACATGGTCAATATCTCCTCCTTGGTGTACAAACGCTCCAACTTGACGGCGATGACCCATTCGATAGGCTTTTGCAGCAATCTTTCCTGCCGGTTGTCGGCATGCGGAGAGTAGAGCAACTTTGCCAGCTGCTGGGTGATGGTACTTCCTCCTCCAGCCTCTTTCTGAAAGAGCAATCCGCGCTTGATGACGGCGCGCAGCAGGGAGATACCGTCGATGCCCGAGTGTCGGGCAAAACGAATATCTTCGGTAGCTATCAAGGCGTTGATGATATTGGCGGGCAGGTCACTGTAGCTTACGTAAAGGCGGTTTTCTTTCTCCAGAGAGTAGGTTCCCAATATTTTGCCGTCTGCCGACAGCACTTGTGTAGCAAACTTATAGTTGGGATTCTCCAGATTCTCGATAGGCGGCATGTAACCTATCCAACCTTTGGCAATGGAATAGAACAGGACAAAGCAAGCCACCACCACAGCAGCCAACGTGATCCATATTATTTTCAAGATGGTCTTTCTCATTGTTCGTAGTACTAAAACAACACTTATTAAAAAATCCTATATATGCTTCCCGATTAGAAAACTTCTTATACCTTTGCGGCGATTTCAATCCAAACAACATCCATTTGCGGCAGTAGCTCAGTCGGTAGAGCATCAGCTTCCCAAGCTGAGGGTCGCGAGTTCGAACCTCGTTTGCCGCTCACTTCTCTTTCTCACGCTCACATTTCTTTCTCACACTCATATCTCTTTCTCACACTCACATCTCTTTCTCGTACTTCTCGTAGGCATCCACGATGCGTGTCACCAATTGGTGGCGTACGATGTCTTTCTTGTTCAGTTCTATGAAGCTGATGCCCTTTACTCCTTTTAATATATGCAGTGACTGTACCAGCCCCGACACTTCTGCGCGCGGCAGGTCTATCTGTGTGATATCGCCCGTCACAATCATCTTGGTGTTCATGCCCATACGGGTGAGGAACATCTTGATTTGTTGGCGGGTGGTGTTCTGCGCTTCATCCAGAATGACGACGGCATCGTTCAGCGTACGTCCGCGCATAAAGGCGAGCGGGGCAATCTGAATGATATTCAGCTCCATATACTCCTTCAGTTTAGCGGCAGGAAGCATGTCTTGCAGGGCATCGTAAAGGGGTTGGAGATAAGGGTCAATCTTTTCTTTCATGTCGCCGGGCAGGAATCCCAGCTTCTCGCCGGCCTCTACGGCGGGTCGGCTCAGAATGATTTTCTTGATCTCTTTGTTCTTGAGTGCACGCACGGCAAGGGCAATGGCAGTATAGGTCTTTCCCGAACCAGCAGGACCGACGGCAAACACCAAATCGTTTTTGGCGAAGGCATCGACCAGCTTCTGTTGGTTCTCACTGCGCGGAATGATCGGTTTGCCGCTCACGCTGAACACAATCACATTGGCAGTGCGTCCCGCCTGCGGAGCATTGCCCTTGATAATGTCGATGATGGTCTCCTCTTTGAGTGAGTTATACTCGACGCAATGCTTTTCCAGCTTGAGAATATTCTCTTCGAAGGCGCACATCTCTTCCTCGTCGCCCAGCACTTTAATGACATTGCCGCGCGCCACAATACGCAGCTTGGGATAGAGCGCCTTGACGAGCTGTATGTTGGCATTGTTCACTCCGTAAAAGATAACGGGGTCTATGTCTTCGAGTACAATTACTTTTTCTATCATGAAGCGGGTTTATTAATAAAAAAAGAAGCTACCTTCTGGCAGCTTCTTTATCCCTTCAGAAGTGGGCGGGTTATGCTTTCACTCCGTTGTATTCGTCGGACACCGTCAACTTCTTGCGACCTTTGGCACGACGGGCAGCCAGCACTCTGCGACCGTTGGCAGTAGCCATTCTTTCGCGGAAGCCGTGCTTGTTCTTTCTCTTTCTGTTCGAGGGTTGAAATGTTCTTTTCATTACTGTATATTATTTTTTGTTATTATTCCTATATAACAGGGCTGCAAAAGTAGATACTTTTTGTGAATATACCAAAGGTTACCTCTTTTTATCGTGAAAGTTTTTGTAGATTTTGGCTATTTGCACTACTTTTGTAGCCTCATTCCTCGAAGGGATCAAATGATTTATCAAATATATAAAGACTATAAGTTATGATTAATGCTCAAGACATTAAAATCGGAACTTGCATCCGAATGGACGGTAAACTCTATTTCTGCATCGATTTTCTGCATGTAAAGCCGGGCAAAGGCAATACGTTTATGCGCACCAAGCTCAAGGATGTGGTAAGCGGATATGTGATTGAACGCCGTTTCAACATTGGCGAAAAGTTGGAAGATGTGCGGGTAGAGCGTCGTCCCTATCAGTATCTGTACAAGGAAGGCGACGATTATATCTTCATGAATCAGGAAACGTTCGACCAGCATCCCATTGCGCACGACCTGATTAACGGCGTAGACTTCCTGCTGGAAGGCATGACGCTCGAAGTGGTATCGGATGCTTCGACCGAAACGGTGCTCTATGCCGACATGCCCATCAAGGTACAGATGAAGGTGACCTACACCGAACCCGGCATGAAGGGCGACACTGCCACCAACACCCTGAAGCCTGCAACCGTCGAGTCGGGCGCAACGGTACGCGTTCCTCTCTTCATCAACGAAGGGGAGATGATTGAAATCGACACACGCGACGGCTCGTACGTCAGCCGCGTAAAGTCATAAGCGCAGACCTATATATTATAAAGGTATAAAAGCCGATAGCATTGTCCGGACGGACAAGAGCTATCGGCTTTCGCTGTTTAGAGTGTTTCTATGTTATCGGATGTCTATCGTGGCGCGCTCCTGCAACTGAACGTCAAGCGTAGCAGTTTCGGAGAGCGGCGTCCACACGATGCGGCGGGCTTCCCCTCTTTGCAATTCGACGCGCTCCCCGTCCATACCGCTGAGGTGTTCGGTATCGATATGGAAAGAATCGACGTTTATCGACCACCGGTCATGATTGTTGTCCAAGTTGATATAGAGGTCGCGTATTTCGCCGCTTCTAAAATCCATGACACTGTTCAATTCGGTATGCAAGGCGCGGAACCGGCAATCCTCAAACGCCACCCTTCCCCATCCGCCTTTTGTCACGGCGAGGCTATCGGCAGTGTAGTGACAGAACGTGACGGGTTGTCCCATCATGTTGGACGATACGTGTTGCGTCCCGACAGGCAGCGCGAGCGCCAAAGTAGCAGTCGACGGGAAAAGCACCTGATGGGAGCTGTACTCCGACTTGTCTCCAACCAGGTCGAAGCAGATTTGCAGGGTATCTCCTTCCGTTTTCAATTGCACGTACTGCGCCATGTCGGCGGGCAGTGTAAGTGTACCGGTCTCTGCCGAGGTGATCGTCAGGGGAGCCTGCACCCACACGGTCTCCGGCTCCTTGTTGTATCCTTTGTCTACCAGGCAGACAACCCGACATGCCGGCAGCGTCATTGTCTCCGGCTCACCGGCAAAAGTGAGTTTGTTGCGATAGCCTGTCGACGTGGCGTTGTGTATCGAGACCACTACCAGGATGCTCATCAGCAACATGCCGCCAATCAGCAGACCAGCTATAATATATGTTGTTCGTTTCATACGTTCTTCTGTTTTTTGTTATTCATTCTTTCATTGCTTCTTCTCGTACTCCTGATACCTGTCCGACAGCTCCTTGGGGGTGATGCCGAGCAGATGCAGTTGCTTGAAGAAATAATCGATTTCGTCGTTCAGGAAGAGTGTGCGTCGCAGCGACAAGATGACATCCCGGGCGCCGACCGAGACAAAGTAACCCAGCCCGCGTTTGTTGTATATCACGTTGTGCGCTTGCAGATAGTCATACGCGCGAACCACCGTGTTGGCATTCACCTCTACCACCGCCGCATATTCCCTGACGGAAGGAATGCGTTCATCTTCGGAATGTTTTCCCAAGAGTACTTCCTCGCAGATGCGGTCGGCTATTTGCAGGTAGATGGCTCTGTTCTCCTTGAAGTCCATGATTACCAGCGATTAATGATTTCGGATTCCTTGAAGCGGAAGTATGCCAACGTCCAGTTGACGACTACCATGACACTGAGAAAGATATTCATCCACATTTGGGCTGTCTGCTCGGAGAAGGAAACGCCACCCCGAAAATTGTCGGGTTCAAAGGCATAGAACGTTCCCATGCCGACCAGCATATAGGCAATGAGTATGCTGACGCCTGCCACGAAGGTACGTACCAAAGCATGACGCGGCCACAAGCTGCTGCCCAGCACAAAGAACGATTGCACAAACAGGTAGAGGGAAAGCGCCGTCCAAATATCGAGGTCGCCCTTGATGAGTCCTACCAAACCGATCTGACGGATGATGGTGAACACCGAAACAGGCTCTATCACCCCGGAGAGCGAAGGATAGACCATGCGATAAATCAGCACCCGCGTCCAGTCGCCCAGCGTATAGGCTATCAGAAAGGCTGCCAGGAAACCGAACGTCAGAATCAGCCAGCGCGAGAAGAACTGTTCGAACGGCGTGGCAGGTGTCATCAGCGTATGGATGCGACCGGTCTTGCGCTTCATTCGTTCCATCATGAACGAAGCGCTCACCGAACCCATGATAAACAGGAACCAGATGAATGTGTAGGTGGTAAACGAGCGGACAGCATACACCGCATAGTTGTCTGGCAGTTGCGGTGCGACGCGGTATTTAAAATAGCTGTTCCACACCAGCAGAATGGCAAAAGCGCCGTAGATCATGGAGACGCGAAGCAGGTATGCCCTCCAACTCTCCACCATCTCTTTGCGGCAGAGGTTCACAAAACGGGGCATGCTGAAAAAAGTATCTTGCAGCTTCATACTATTCGAGGGATTTAAGGTGAAACATATCGGCTGCCTCTGCGGGGTTGACAAGGGCAGCGTTAAACAGTTGCTCCAGATTGACTTCGCTCTCCGTATCGACCAGCGAAGCTTTGAGCAGCACACGGCTGTTGTCCATAATCACCACGTGGTCGAGCACCTTGTCGATGTCGCGCACCTGATGGGTGGAGATGAGCATGCTTTTCTCTTCGGACATGCCCGAAGCAATGAACTTGCGGAACTGGCTCTTGCCGGGAATGTCAAGTCCGTTGGTAGGCTCGTCCATAATCAGCAACGAGGTGTTGGTGGCAAGGGCAAAGCTCATGAAGACCTTTTTCTTCTGTCCCATGGAGAGGGCACCGAGGTTGATGTCCTGCTCCATCTCGAAGAAGTGCAGGTATTTCACCATGTCCTCCCTGCTGAAGCGAGGATAGAACGGACTGTTCAGCTCGACATAGCTGAGCAGCGATACGGAGGGCAGCTCAAACTCTTCGGGCACGAGGAACATGTCGCGCAACGTAACGGGCAGGCGACGGCGGGTATCGATGCCGTGATACATCACCCGCCCCTGCTTGGGCGTGAGCAAACCGCTCATCAGGTAGAGCAGTGTGGATTTACCGGCGCCGTTCTTGCCCAGTAAACCGTACACGCAACCTTTCTTTAGCGAGAGCGAGAAGTCGTTCAGCACGTTCTTCTTACCACGCCGGTAACTGAATGAAATGTTTTCTACTTGTAGCATAGGGTATTAATGTTATTGAGTGTATTAGTTGATTAGTACACTGCAAATATCAGTCACTATTGGGAGGCGAGCAAACAATTAAAGTTAAAAGATACTAATGGGGCAAATATTTCTTCTTTTCCCACAAATCCTGCCCGATTATCGGTGCGTGCTTTCCCGAGTCATTGGAAAGCCTTTCCCGAGTCTCGGGATAAGCCTTTCCCGAATCGTTGGAAAGGCTTTCCAATGACTCGGGAAAGAGAGCGTCACTGATGCGTACGCCCGACTACTCGTTTCCAATGACCGTTCCCGGATGGACACACGACCATTATCCTATTGAGAAACAATCATTTACCTACTGAGACAAAGGTGCTGTTCCATTGAGACACGGCTGTTGTCTCAATGAGACAGCACCTTTGTCCTGTTGGGAGAAGCATCTCTCCATAAAATTGCGTACATTTGCAGCCTATTATTCAAGGATTATGAATCATTAAGCAAAGCAGACATGGAAAGCATATTGATAACCGGAGCCAGCGGATTTATCGGCAGCTTCATCGTAGAAGAGGCGCTGAACCGTAAATTCAGCGTGTGGGCTGGAGTCCGTGCGAGTAGCAGTCGCGAGTATTTGAAAAACCGAAAGATACACATCCTCGAACTTGACATGGCACACCCCAATACACTGCGTGCCCAACTCTCGGGCTACAAAGGCACACACGCCAGATTCGACTACATCGTGCACTGTGCGGGAGTGACCAAATGCTTAAACAAGAACAACTTCGAACGGATAAACTACATGCAGACACGCACCTTCGTCGAAGCGTTGCGCGAGCTGAACATGATTCCCAAACAATTCATCTTCGTCAGCAGCCTGAGCGTATTCGGCGCCATCCACGAAAAGAAACGCATCCCCATCACACTGACTGACATCCCACACCCCAACACCGCCTACGGCATGAGCAAGCTGAAGGCGGAAATCTACTTGGAGAGCCTGCCGGGCTTTCCTTATGTGATTTACCGACCCACAGGGGTGTATGGCCCGCGCGAACACGACTATTTCCTGATGTGCAAAAGCATCAGCCGACACATCGACGCAGCGGTAGGGTTCCGCCGGCAAGACCTCACATTTATCTACGTCAAAGATGTGGTACGCGCCATCTTCCTGGGTATGGAGCAACAGATATGCCGGCGAACCTACCTGTTGAGCGACGGACAAGTGTACAGCAGCCGCACATTCTCCGATTTGATACGGCGTGAACTGGGCAATCCGTTCGTATTTCGTTTACGCATTCCGTTGTTTCTACTGAAAGTTGTATCTTTGCTCGCCGAAATTCGGGCACGAATCGTCGGAAAACCCGGCACGCTCAACCTGGATAAGTATAAGATAATGAAACAAAGAAACTGGCAATGCGACATTTCCCAAGCTGAAAGCGAGCTGGAATACACTCCTCAATACAACCTGGAGGCAGGTATTAAGGAAACCATTGCCTGGTACAAAGAAAAAGAATGGCTTTAGATTTGTTTACAAGAGCAGAGACCCGCAAAGGTCTGTTTGCTGTCGAGAAGATAACGCTGATATATAACCTGTTAACTTCTATTTTAATCCTGTTTCTCTTTCAAGAAATGGATCATCCCGTGCAAATGCTGATCGACCGTGTCATGATAGCCGGCGTCACATTGCTACTGATGTATCTTTACCGGCTGGCTCCCTGCAAGGCTTCTGCCTTTGTACGGATAGCCGTCCAGATGTCCCTCCTCTCCTACTGGTATCCCGACACGTTCGAGTTCAACCGTGTCTTCCCCAACCTCGACCACATCTTTGCCTCCGCCGAACAGTGGTTGCTGGACAGTCAGCCCTCCGTCTGGCTCTGCGTCCGCTATCCCTATCTCTGGGTGAGCGAGCTGCTTAACATGGGCTACTTCTGCTACTATCCCATGATTCTGCTGGTCATGGTGTGGTACTTTCTGTTTCGCTATGACCTGTTCGAAAAGGTATCGTTCGTACTGGTAACGTCGTTCTTCATCTACTACCTTATATATATCTTCGTACCGGTAGCCGGACCGCAGTTCTACTTCCCTGCCATCGGTACCGATGCCGTGGCGCACGGCAACTTTCCTGCCATCGGCGACTACTTCAACCACAATCGCCTGTTGATGCCCGGTCCGGAGAACCACACGGGCGGATTCTTCTACAACCTGGTAGAGGCGTCGCAGCAGGTGGGCGAACGTCCCACGGCGGCTTTTCCCAGTTCGCACGTAGGCATATCGACCATACTGATGATGATGGCATGGCGTGCCAACCGGGGATTCTTTGCCTTTCTGTTCCCGTTCTATGTACTGCTCTGCTGTGCGACCGTCTACATTCAGGCGCACTATGTGATCGATGCGGTGGTAGGATTTGTCACCGCCGTCATCCTCTACATCGCAGTCACATGGATGTTCAAACGATGGTTTGCACAACCCATGTTTAAATAAGGACAGCGATTATATACGTACACGGTTTAAATACTTACTTTTGCAACATGTTACTCAAGAACAAACACCCCAGACAACGACTGCTGCGACAAATAAGCTTTGTCGCCGTCATTGCTGTCGCGCTCTATTCATGTGCCAGTATCGGACATCCCGACGGCGGCATGTACGACGAAGACCCGCCCCGCTTCTTGGAAGCCACCCCTCCTCCCGGAGCGACCAACAATACCAAAACCAAGATTCAAATCGTGTTCGATGAGTACATCAAGCTGGACAAACCCGGCGAAAAGGTGATCATCTCGCCGCCCCAAGTGCAGCAACCGGAGGTAAAAGCCAACGGGAAGAGAGTGGTCATCACCCTGAACGACTCCCTGAAGCCCAATACCACCTATACCATAGACTTCGGCGATGCCATTCAGGATAACAACGAAGGAAACGCACTGCCCAACTTCGGTTACTCGTTCTCGACGGGAACAGTGATAGACTCCATGGAGGTATCGGGCATTGTGCTGAATGCGTCCAATCTGGAACCGGTCAAAGGACTACAGGTGGGCTTGCACGCCAACCTCTCGGACACGGCATTCACCAAGCTCCCCTTCGAACGGGTGGGACGCACCGACAGCCGGGGACGCTTCATCATCCGGGGCATCGCACCGGGCAGCTACCACATTTATGCCCTGCAAGATGCCGACCAGAACTTCTACTACAATCAACCTACCGAAGTGATCGCCTTCAGCGACAGCCTCATCATCCCCTCCAAAGAGCCTGCCACCCGCATGGACACCATCTGGAAAGACTCACTGACCATCGACACCATCATTCCACGAGGCTATACCCGCTACATGCCCGACGATATTCTGCTGCGCAGCTTCAAGGAGCGCACCTTCTCGCAACGGCTGCTGAAAAGCGAACGCCTCGAACGCAACAAGTTCTCCCTCTATTTCACCGCCCCTGCCGACACACTGCCGCTGCTCGAAGGACTGAACTTCGATCCGGACAACGCCTTCATCATCGAGAAACCCACAGGGAGAATAGATACGCTCGACTACTGGATACGCGACTCGCTGATATACAAGATGGACACGCTGCAAATCAAGCTGACCTATCTCTATACCGATACCCTCAACCAACTCGTGCCGCGCACCGACACCCTGAAGCTGGCAGCCCGCCGCACCCGTCAGAAGAGCGAGAAGGAGCTGGAGAAAGAGCGCGAACAAGCCGAGAAAGAGAAGGAGAAACGGCGGAAGAACGGCGAAGATGTCGATGCCGATACGATTACCTTCCTGCCGGTAGACGTCTATTGCCCCTCGTCAATGGATGTGTACGACTACATCACCCTCTCGTTTCAGGAACCCATTGCCCGATACGACTCTGCCGCCATCCGGCTGGAACAGAAGATTGATACCGTCTGGAACCAAGTGCCGTTCACCTTCGGACGCGACTCGGTCTATCTGCGCCGCTACAACCTCTTTGCCGACTGGCAACCGGATGCCGGCTACCGGTTCGAAGTCGACTCAACCGCTTTCCACGGTATCTACGGGCTTTACACCGACAAAATAAGGCAGGAATTTAAAGTGAAAAAGCTCGAAGAATACGGACAGATATTCTTTCATATCACCGGACAAGACTCGGTGGCGTTTGTCCAACTGCTGGACGGCAAGGATCAGGTGATGCGTACCGTACCCGTAGTGGAGGGACGCGCCTACTTCTATTTCCTGAAACCCGGCAAGTATAGCGCCCGACTGGTGAACGACACCAACGGCAACGGCGAATGGGACACCGGCAACTATGCGAACAAAACACAACCCGAAACGGTTTACTACTATACCCAAGTGCTTGATTTAAAGGCAAACTTTGACCTGACACAAGACTGGGACGTAACGCTAAAACCTTTAGACAAGCAAAAGCCAGATGAACTTAAAAAGCAAAAGCCAGATGAGGACAAGAAAAAGAAAGACCGGAACAAAGAACGCAGCGCTGCGATGCGCAGGTAAATGGACTGTCATTGTAGTTACACTTACACTGCTGCAAATCGCAACATCGCTGCCGGCACAAGCACAATGCACCGCCGTCAACACGGCATTCACAGGCGGCGAACAAGTAGAATACGACCTTTACTTCAACTGGTCGTTTATCTGGAACAAGGTGGGACTCGCCACATTAGGCACCATCGAAACCGTCTACGAAGGGAAACCTGCCTACAAACTCGACCTGCTTTCGATAGGGAGCAAACGCACCGACTTCTTCTTTAAAATGCGGGACACGCTGACCTGCTACGTCAGCCGACAGCTCGAACCGCTCTACTACCGCAAGGCTGCCGAAGAGGGGAGCCGCTTCACCATCGACGAAGCGTGGTACTCATACAGCGACGGCGTATCGCACGTCAAGCAGCGCCGCACATGGCCAAAGAAAGACCGCCCCGTTCAGGAAGCGGAACACAGCGACAGCCGTTGCATCTTCGACATGCTGAGCATACTGACGCAGGCACGGTCGTACAACCCCGACGATTACAAGATTGGCGACCGCATCCTCTTCCCCATGGTCGACGGTCGCAAGGTAGAAGAACAAACGCTCATCTACCGCGGCAAAGAGAACGTGGAAGCCAACGACAAGCAGACATATCGCTGCCTCGTCTTCTCCTTTGTCGAAATCGACAAGAAAGGAAAAGAAAACGAAGTGATTACATTCTTCGTTACCGACGACAGGAACCACCTCCCCATTCGCTTAGACATGTACCTCCGGATAGGCTCCGCCAAAGCATTCCTGAAGAAAGCCACCGGAACAAGGTACCCGATGACAGATGCCATCGTCAAGAAGAAATAAGTATACTTGAAAGTTACAGAACGGCTGTTCTAAAACAGACAGAACGGCTATCATTATCCCGAATCAGTCATTAGAAACAAGTGCCCAAACGCACGCTCTCTTTCCCGAGTCTTTGGAAAGCCTTTCCCGAGTCTTTGGAAAGGCTTATCCCGAGACTCGGGAAAGGCTTTCCAAAGACTCGGGAAAGGATAACCCTGATGACCGATCCGGAATCATAGACCGTAAGCCGGTGACGGCGTTGCTTCCTACCCGGTCTGGGCAGTTACTGAAACAGTTTGGCAGGATACTCTCCGGCATCAACCAGCGCCTGTATCTTGTCGACCACTCCCTGCCGGTCGGCAGCATAAGTCACACCAAACCATTTGCTGGTGGTGTCGAGCACTTTGCAGCGTGCCGTCCCGTCGACAATGAGCTTATTCACCATCAGCGGAATGAAGTATTCGGCTTTGAGGTTGCCGGCGTTTTCGGTGAGGAACGTCTTGAAAAACTCTTCCGAATAGACGAAGTAGTCGGGCGTGAATCCCCACATGTTCATCGATACGGGTGTGTTGTCGGCAATGGTCTGCATCACACCGTTCTCATCCTTAAACGATATTTTTCCGTCAATGCGTGCTACGGCAGTACGCTCCACCACGCCGGTGAGGTAGCCTTCGGCATCGGTTTCGCAAACGCCGCGTGCCACACTTCCGCTTTCGGAGAGGGTGTTGCCCACGCGGTAACCCACCATGCAGTAGTCGTTCTGCTTACCGCTCATCTCGGTCAGGGCTTCACCCAATACGGCAAAGCTGTCGCGACCATAAAAATCGTCGGCATTGATAACCGCAAACGGTTCGTGAATCACATCCTTCCCCATGAGCACGGCGTGATTGGTTCCCCACGGCTTGGTACGACCTTCGGGACAGGTAAATCCTGCGGGCAGATTGTCGAGGGCTTGGAACACCACGTCTACCGGAATATGATGTTCATATTTGCTCAGAATTTTCTCACGGAAATCTTGCTCAAAATCTTTGCGGATGACAAATACTACCTTGCCGAATCCGCCACGGATGGCATCGAAAATGGAGTAATCCATGATGGTTTCACCGTTCGGTCCCAGCCCGTCTAACTGTTTCAAACCTCCATAGCGGCTGCCCATGCCGGCAGCGAGTACAAATAAAGTTGGCTTCATGTGTGATATTTTAAAATTAGATTAGCGTCATTGCATCAACGAATGACGGCGCAAAAGTAGTAAATGTTATGTAGCGGCACACACAAATCATCGCATTATCTCGTTAATAATCCTTTTTCAGGGCACTCCCTGTTTTCATCTTTCTTCTCAAAGCATTTGCCGGATAAAAAAAGATAGCTATCTTTGCCGCCGCAATGCCGAAAGGCACCTTGCAAACGCCGAAAGGCATCTCCCAAACATGTTGGTGTCATAGCTCAGTTGGTAGAGCAAAGGACTGAAAATCCTTGTGTCCCCGGTTCGATTCCTGGTGACACCACACGAAAGAATAGCAAGACAGCGCAAGTCCCTGAATTTCAAACGAAGTTCAGGGACTTTCTTTTTGGCGGCGGTGCAAAATCGGGGGACTTGAGCAATCCGCACGTCCCTATTCGGGGGACTTTAAAGCCAAGTCCCATTCTCCCACGAAAAACGTTTCAATAGGTTCTTATTCAAGGTAATTTGCCAG
>JAISGR010000176.1 GCA_031262995.1 Prevotellaceae bacterium
TCAACCGCAACGAAGAGGTAACGGTCGACACCCTGTTCGCCTACATCTTCCGCCGCAGCATGGAGGTGTCGCGTGCCACCGACGGGGCGTTCGACATCACGGTGGCGCCCTTGGTCAACGCTTGGGGATTCGGATTCAAACAGTCGGTCTTTCCCGATTCGCTCCTGATAGACAGCCTGCTGCCATTCGTTGGCTACACCAAGGTAGCGCTCACGCCGCAGCGCCGCGTGGTGAAGCAAGACCCGCGCATTCAGCTCGATTGCAGCGCCATTGCCAAGGGCTACGGCGTAGATGTGGTGGCGCAGTTGCTGCGTGCCAAAGGCGTAGAAAACTACATGATAGACATTGGCGGCGAAGTGGTGGTGAACGGCAACAACAAGAACGGCGACAAGTGGAGCATCGGCATCGACAAGCCGATAGACGACCGGCTGGCAGCCGGCGACGAGGTGCAGGTTGCCCTCCGCATCGGTCGCGGCGCCATTGCCACATCGGGCAATTACCGCAACTTCTACTACAAAGACGGGCAGAAATATGCCCACACCATCGATCCCCGTACCGGCTATCCGGTGCAGCACAACCTGTTGTCGGCTACCGTTGTGGCACCCGACTGCACCACTGCCGACGCCTACGCCACCGCCTTCATGGTGGTGGGTACGGAGCGCGCCCGACAGATAGCCGAAGCACATCCCGAACTGGAGATATACCTCATCTATGCCGATGAAACGGGACAAAACCGGGTGTACTACTCCAAAGGCTTGGAAGCCTATTTCCTCAAATAGATAATGGTAGGCAGGTGGTCGCTGTATCCGTCTAACCATTCCCTGCCGCCGTACGTGCGGAAGGGCGACCCCTTGTAGTTGCCGCTCTGCTGAATGAGATACGGACGGTCGAACACCTCGTTGTGGTCGTAGCGCAACCCTTTCCTGGCTTTGAGCAGCGGGCGGGAGATGACAATCTGGTCGAACAGGTTCCACTTGCCGCGGTAGGTCAGTGTTCCCGTTCCCTTGTCTTCCAGCGTTTCCCACCAGGGATTGTAGAGGTCGCCTTTCTTCACCTGCTTGGGATACTTGCGTGCGCCGAGCGTCTGGAGGCTTTCGTCCATCGGGTCATCGTTCAGGTCGCCCATAATCACCAACTTCAGCTTTCTGTCCGTCCGCATGAGTGAGTCCTTGATGGCTTTCACTTGTCGGGCGGCGTGTACCCGTACGGGCGATTCCGCGCCGCGCGAAGGCCAGTGGTTGACGATGAAGCACATTCGTTCGCCCGCCAGCTCTCCGTCGACAATCAGGAAGCCGCGCGTCAGGTGGGTGGTGTCACCCTCGTAGGGAACGGAGGGCACCAACTTGGAATGGGTCACGGTGAACTGTGCCGGGTCGTAGAGCAGGGCACAGTCGATGCCGCGCTTGTCGGCTCCTTCGTAGTGCACAAAGCGATAGTTCGCCAGGGCAGGCTGCTGCACGAGGTCGGTCAGCGCACGGCTGTTCTCCACCTCCGCCACGCCGATGACGGCGGCGCCTTGGGGCACACGTTCGCGTGAGAGTTCGCTCAGCACGCGCGCCATGTTCTTCAGCTTCGATGCATACTTCCGGGCGTTCCATTGATACTCCCCGTCGGGCAGAAACTCATGGTCGTTCTTGCCGGCATCATGGATGGTGTCGAACAGGTTCTCCAGGTTATAAAACGCCACGCTGTACAGCCGGTCGACAGTGCCGGTCTGCGCCTTGCCAGTCAGGGCAACAAGCAGCACCAGGGTACTGCAAAAAAGAATCTTTTTCATTATATGTATGCTTATTTGTTTGAGGATGCACCGCTCATGTCGGCGGTATAATCAGTCGATATCCCCGTCGGGGCAACACTTGCAGCTTGATGTTGCTGTCTGCCGCCAGGTATTTGCGCACCTTCGACACGTAATTGTTCAGGCTGAAGATGCTGGGACTGCTCACTTCGCCCCACAGTTCCCGCTCAAGGTCGCTCTTTGTCACCAATTGATTGGGATAGGCAGCCAGGTACTTCAACAGGTGATACTCCATGTCGGACAGCTGTTTGATGACCTGATTTCCGCACATCAGCATGTAGGTATTCGGATCGAGCGACAAAGCTCCGATCCGGATGATGTGCTGCTTGGTGTTTGCGGCATAGCGCTTGACATACGCCAATATCTCGGTTACCTCGAACGGTTTCTTCAGGTAGCCGTCGGCGCCGGCAAGCAGTCCGCGGTCGATGGTTTGCCCGTCGGTGTGCGAGGAGACGAAGAAGAGCGGCACGGCAGGCAGCAACGCTTTGAGTTGCGACGCCAGTCCGATGCTGTTGTCGTTGCCCATCTCCACATCCAGGAAGATAATATCGGGCTGTATCTCCTGTGCAACGGCTCTGATGCCTGCCAACGACGATTGGTAATAAACCTCGTATCCGGCTTCCTTGAGCGCGGTGACTACCACCTGCCCCAGAAACAGATCGTCGTCGACAAAGAGGACGGAAACAGCAGTAGAAAAAGAAGGATGAGTTTTCATATCGGTATCGTTAAGATGAATGTGCTACCTGCGTTCTCACGGCTCACCACCTTTATCTTGCCGCCGTGCGCATGGACGATGTATGCCGTGTACATCAATCCGATGCCGTATCCCGGACGTTGACGCGATTCCTCTCGCGGCACCCGGTAATAGTTGTGGAACAACTTCCGCCGGTAACGCGGGCGAATGCCCCATCCCGTATCCGCCACCGAGAGGCGCAGGTGCTTGCCGTCGCCCGGTGTCTCCAGGGTCACGGTCACCTCTACCCCGTCGTCGGAGTACTTCAGCGCATTCCCTATCAGGTTGTACAGGACAGTCTTCATATACCTGCCGTCCACCGGCACCCGGTTGTCGGCAAGCCGGTTCACCACCTCAATGTGGTGCGGCTTCTGTATGAAGTAGAGCGAAACGTTGTCGATGACCTCTTGCAGCAGCGCCGGCAAGTCTGTTTTTGTTCTGTTCAGTATGATGTTGTACGCGCCGTCATAGTTGCTTGCCAGCAGTGCCTCGACGCTATTGCTCAGCGCCCGCAGCTGTTCCGTGCCTTGTTGAATCAGCTCCCGCGTTTCCGCGGCTTGCGCTTTGCCTGCCAGCCAGCCCATCATGGTGGTAACGCCTGCCAGCGGCGACTTCAAATCATGGATGGTGCCGTTGATGCCTACCTCGCGTCGCTTGAGTGTTTCGGTGCGGCGGCGAATCACCACCAGCTGATAGTTCAGCACCAGCACAACCAGCAGCCCCAACGTCAGCGAAGCCAAAACGGCGTACAGCATCCGCTTCAACACGGCACTCGACGGACGCTTCATGATCAGCATCATGCTGTAGATGCCTGCCGTACCAACGGGCTTGACGAGGGTAATCACACGCGGGCTGCTCGTGGTCAGCTCTTCGGCGCCGAAACAGTCTTGCAGCACCCCTTCGCGGCACAACACAATGCGGTGACGGGGCACTGATTCGCTGCCCATGGCAAGCACAAACAGACTGTCCACCTTGCGCAACACCGGCGGTTTTCCCTGCTTGAAGTAGCTATCCTGCGAAATCTGACTGACCAAATCGGAGAGGCTGACCGCCGCCCCGCTCTTCTGCAAAGCCGTGAAGTCGAGCGTGTCACCCTTGTTTTGCTCGATTTCATCGGCAGACATGGACGATTTCGGCTTGCTGACGTACCATTTGTTTTGCGGATCGACTATCCGACTCGAGCGGATGCCGACCTCCTGTTCAATCGCTTTACCGAATGCTTCTTGCGTATGCGTGACAAAGTCGGCAACATACCACCGCCGCATCTGAAAGATCCACAGACCTTGCAGAATAAGGATGGCAACTACTGCCAGCATACTATACAATGCAGCTCGTTTCATAATATACATATATTTGCCGCGTCAAAGATAGAAACTATAATTAAAAATTGCATAATTTATAATCAAAAATGTCTATTTTGATTATATAGTTATTATAGAACGATTATAGATTTATCCATTTATTGCCCATAACTTTGTCGCGTTGATTGTCAATCAACAGAATCAAACTATTTATTTACTAAAAACACAGCGGAGCAATGAAAAAAATGATGCTTAAACTCGGAACAGCAGCCCTGTCCATCGCTTGGATCATGGTATGGGTGCTTATTGACGGCGAATGGTGGTGGATTGAAATCGGCAGATAAAGTTATTAACACGGCACTAGACACTCATCATAACATAAAGTCTCTTAGACCGGCGTAATTGCGGTGACGCAATTACGCCGGCATTACCTCTCTCCCAGACACAACAAACCACAGAGAGACGGGTTATTGAACGGGTAGAGAGTGCTTTTTAGTTGATTCATCCATGTATCTGCATGCGTATGACTCGGGCGGAAAACCTGTATGTGTTTCCCGCCCGAGTCTTTTATTCCCCCTTCCCGACACGGTTTACACCGCGGCTGAATCAGTTTTATGCCGCGACCTTATTAGCTTTACGCCAAGACCTTATTAGCTTTACATCGCGGCTGAATCAGCTTTACCCTGCGACTGAATAGGGTTTACCCGCCGAGTACATGCTATGCCAACAACTGTTAGCAGAATTGCCAACAGTTGTTGGCAGTTTTGCTAATATCTGTTGGCAATGCTGCTAACAGTTGTTGGCAATATATCAAGGATATGGATTAAGTGCATAAAATCGCCTGCTTGATACCATTTACCCGCCGACTTTCTGCTGTTAAGTCGGCGGGTAAATGGTATCAAGCAGGCGATGTAATAAGGCGCTTCCATGCGCCGAAGCAGGTGAAATAGCCGGGAACAGCCGATTACCGGTTGAGCGCCAGCATCTCCTCGATGTACTCCCGCGTATTACTCAGGCGGGGAATCTTGTGTTGTCCGCCCAGCTTTCCCTTCTGTGCCAGCCAGTCGTGGAACAGTCCCGGGCGGGCTACGATGATTTCGAGCGGTTGCAGCGCCAGGTTGTTCTGGCGCTTGGCTTCGTAGTCGGAATTGATCTCCTGGAGGGTATCGTCGAGCACGCGCGCAAAGAGAGACAAGTCCGAGGGCGGCTGCACAAACTCTATCAACCACTGGTGGCGGCACTTGCCGGTGACATCCATGTAGACGGGCGCAGCCGAATAGTCGGACACGCGGGCGCCGGTTGCCTCGCAGGCGCGCAACAATCCTTTCTCTGCATTGTCGACTATCAGCTCTTCGCCGAAAGCGTTGATGAAGTGTTTGGTGCGTCCGGTGATGACAAACTTGTAGGGATTGCGCTGTGTGAACTTCACCGTATCGCCTATCATGTAGCGCCACAATCCGGCGGAAGTGGAGATGACCACGGCGTAGTTCCGCCCGGTTTCCACTTCTTCCAAGGAGCAGGTACGCGGATGGTCGCTGCCGATCTCTTCCATCGGCACAAACTCGTAGAAGATGCCGTAGTCTATCATCAGCAGCATGGCAGGGTCGGAGAAGTCGTTCTGCGTGCCGAAGTAGCCTTCGGAGGCGTTGTAGGTCTCCACGTAGTGCATGCGGGGCGAACGGATCAGTGCCTTGTATTGGTCGCGATAGGGGGTGAACGCCACGCCTCCGTGGAAGAACACTTCGAGGTTTTGCCACACCTCGTCGATGGAGCTTCTGCCTGTCTTTTCGAGGATGTGATTGAGCAGCACGAGCATCCAGGAGGGGACGCCCGAGAGATTGGTGACGTCGGCAGCGATGGTACTGTCGGCTATGGCTTCCATCTTGGCGCGGAAGTCGCTCATCAGGGCTATCTGCTTGCTTGGTACGCGGATGAGGTTTGCCAGCGGGTGGATATTTTCTATCAGGATGGCAGACAAGTCGCCTACCAGGCTGTGGGGCAAGTTGAGGCTGGGGGTGTGGCTGCCGCCCAGGATAAGTCCTTTGCCCGAGAAGAAGCGGCTTTGGGGATTTTGTGCCAGGTAGAGCGTCACGGCATCTATGCCGCCGCGGTAGTGCGTATCTTTTAGTGCTTCGCGGCTCACGGGCAGGAACTTGCTCTTGTCGTTGGTGGTGCCCGACGACTTGGCAAACCAGCGTATCTTTGAGTGCCACAACAGGTTTTGCTCGCCTGCGCGCAGGCGGTCGACGTAAGGTTTTATCTCTTCGTAAGTTTGTATGGGTACACGTTCCTTGAACGATTGGTAGCCGGTGATGTCTTTATAATGATACATTTTGCCCCATTCGGTTTGCGCTGCCGCCCGTATCAAGCGCATGAGCACGTTCGATTGGAGTTCTCCCGACAAGGTGTCGTAGCGTGCTATTTCCTTCATGCGCGAAGCGAAACAGACCTTGTTCAGCAACGTAGTGACGTTCATTCTCTTTTCGGATTACTTACTGTTTTGGTGCGCAAAAGTAAGGTTATTTATCGGCTTCTCCCTGCTTTATTGCCTTTTTTTCATACCTTTGTTACAAGTTATCAAACTATTAACTCATCAATCAGCCAACTCAACACGTATGCGAGTCGCTATTTTGACCTCAGGGGGCGACTGCCCTGGCATCAACGCCACCATCCGTGGTGTATGCAAAACAGCTATCAACCATTACGGCATGGAGGTATTGGGCATCCACAGCGGTTTCCAGGGATTGCTTACCTGTGATGCGGAACTGCTTACGGACAAGTCGTTGTCGGGGCTGCTCAACCTGGGCGGTACGATACTGGGTACTTCGCGCGAGAAGCCGTTCAAGAAGGGCGGCATCATGCCCGATGTGGACAAGCCGGCGCTCATCGAGGAGAATATCCGCAAGCTGGGCATAGACTGCCTGGTTTGCATCGGCGGCAACGGCACGCAGAAAACGGCAGCCAAGCTGTCGGCACGGGGCGTCAACGTGGTGTCGGTGCCCAAAACCATCGACAACGACATCTGGGGCACCGACTTCTCTTTCGGCTTCGACTCGGCGGTAAACATCGCCACGGATGCCATCGACCGGCTGCATTCCACCGCCAGCGCGCACAAACGGGTGATGGTGATAGAGGTGATGGGACACAAAGCGGGATGGATTGCCCTCTACTCGGGCATGGCAGGCGGGGGGGATGTCATTCTGATACCCGAAATACCCTATCACATCAACAACATTGCCGATACCATTCTGAACCGGCTCAAGAGAGGAAAGCCCTACTCCATCGTGGTGGTAGCCGAAGGCATATCTACCGGCGACAACAAACGGGCTGCCGTGCACATTGCACAGGAGATAGAGTTTGCCACCGGCATAGAAACCCGCGAAACGGTATTGGGATATATTCAGCGGGGAGGCTCCCCCACTCCATTCGACCGCAACCTCTCCACCCGCATGGGCGGACATGCCACCGAGCTGATCGTCAACGGCTCTTACGGACGAATGGTGGCACTCTCCGGCGACAAGATTGGCTCTATCCCGCTACAGGAGGTAGCAGGGAAACTAAAACTGGTAACGGAAGCACACGATTTAGTGGTTCAAGGACGACGGATGGGCATCTGCTTCGGATAGCTGCGCGGAGGCGGCAACGGCAGCGGTCTCCTCTTTTATCCGCGCTATCTCCCTGCGGAACGGTTCGTCGTTCTTAATCTTCTTCATGGCGGCACGGGCGGCATTCTGCTGCGATTCTTTCTTGGAATAGCCGGTACCTTTGCCTGCCGACAACCCTTCGATGCGCACTTCGGTGTGGAACATCGGATTGCTATCCTGGTCGTACATCTGTTCTATCAGCTCGAAAGAGACTTCGTACTTGCGCTTCTGGCTCCATTCGATGACCTTCGACTTGAAGTTGACCTCCTTGCGCGACATCTTATCCAGGTTGATGTGCTCCTTGAATATCCTCTCCTCCAGAAATTGTTTGCACTTGTCGTATCCGCGGTCTAAATAGATGGCGCCGATAAATGCCTCGAACGCATTGCCGTACATGTAGCTGTTGTGCGCCGACGAACGACTGGAATACTTCACCAATCTGTCCAGACCGATGTCTACGGCAAGCTTGTTGAGCGTTTCGCGCTGCACGATCTTCGAACGGGTATTGGTGAGAAATCCTTCGCGGTATCCTTCGAAATGGGAGTAGACAATGTCGCCTACGATGGCATCGAGTATGGCATCGCCCAGAAATTCCAGCCGCTCGTTGTTGACCGGTCGCCCTTTCGGGGTGCGGAGAGAGGAGGATTTGTGCAGCAACGCTTGCCGGTAAAGCTCGATGTTGTGCGGATAGAACCCCAGTATATGATAAAAACAAAGATAAGACTCCCTATCCTTGCGGAACAGAAGTCTTATCTTATCTATCAGGTTACGTAACATACGTGAATACTGTACCTGTTGTTACACCTCGCATTTTTTGAATATAACACAAGCATTGTGCCCGCCGAAGCCGAACGTATTGGATAACACCACGTTCACGGGGCGCTGCTGTGCCTCATTGAATGTGAAGTTTAGGCGATAGTCTATTTCGGCATCCTCATCGCCTTCGCAATGATTGATGGTAGGGGGAATCACGCCGTGTTCGATTGCCAGTATGGAAGCAATGGCTTCTACGGCTCCGGCAGCGCCGAGCAGGTGTCCGGTCATCGACTTGGTGGAGCTGATGTTCAGCTTGTAGGCATGTTCGCCGAAGACCTCTTGAATGGCTTTCACCTCCGACAGGTCGCCTACGGGTGTAGAGGTACCGTGCACGTTGATATAGTCAATCTCTTCGGGTTGCATGCCAGCATCTTCGAGGGCATTGCGCATCACCAAGATGGCACCCAGCCCGGAGGGATGCGAAGCCGTGAGGTGATAGGCATCTGCCGACATTCCCACGCCGGCTACTTCGGCATAAATGCGGGCGCCGCGGGCACGGGCATGTTCCAGCTCTTCGAGTATGAGACATCCTCCTCCCTCGCCCATCACAAAGCCGTCGCGGCTGGCGCTAAACGGACGCGATGCCGTTTCGGGCGAATCATTGCGGGTGGAGAGTGCATGCATGGCATTGAAGCCCCCCACTCCACAAGCTGCAATAGCTGCTTCCGAACCGCCGCTGACAATGACATTGGCTTTGCCCAATCTAATGAGATTGAAAGCATCGGCAATGGCGTTGGTCGAAGTGGCACAGGCAGAGCAAGTGGCGTAATTGGGTCCGTGAAAGCCATACAGGATCGAGATTTGCCCTGCGGCAATATCCGAAATCATCTTGGGGATGAAGAACGGATTGAACTTAGGCCCGTTGGCATGGTTGACGGCGTAATTGCCTGCCTCTTCCTCGAAAGTACGAATGCCTCCGATGCCGGCACCGAAGATGACGCCGATACGGTTCAAATCCTCTTTTTCGACATCAAGACCGGAATCGCTTACCGCCTCTTTGGCTACGGCAATGGCATACTGTGTGTACAAGTCCATCTTGCGTGCCTCTTTGCGGTCGACATATTGGGTAGGGTCGAAGTTCTTCACTTCGCACGCAAATTGAGTCTTGAATAGGGAAGCATCAAAATGAGTAATAGGTCCCGCTCCACTCACTCCATTGGTCAGGTTCTCCCAAAATTGGGGAACATTGTTGCCAACAGGAGTCACTGCACCGAGACCTGTTACTACAACTCTTTTTAATTCCATGTGAAAGATGGGATAGAATAAAGAGGATTAGCCTTTTTCTTTGGAATGTTCTTCGATGTAAGCTATGGCATCTCCTACCGTACCGATTTTCTCTGCATGATCATCGGGAATAGATATTCCGAACTCTTTTTCAAATTCCATGATAAGTTCTACGGTGTCAAGAGAATCAGCTCCCAAATCATTGGTAAAGCTTGCTTCGTTAGTAATTTCATTTTCATCGACACCCAGTTTGTCGACAATAATCGCTTTCACTCTTGATGCAATTTCAGACATAATCTTAAGTTTTAAATTAATAATTAGCTTTATTTCTTTAATTTTGCGGGGCAAAGGAATAGATATTTATTGTTACTCGCAAATATTTAAGAAACAAAATGCTCTATTTTGCACATTTTTCACAGGAATGTGCACAAAAAGGGGCTTATAAAGAAGAAGATTACCACAATGAACATCGCAATTTTAGCTTCGGGCAGTGGAACGAATGCCGAAAACATCATTCGTTTTTTCCAAGAAAAGAATAGCAACTCACAAGTGAACTTGGTTATTACCAACCGTCGGCAGGCAGTCGTCAGAGAACGTGCCGCCCGTTTGTCGGTACCGTCTCTTTACTTCGCCAAAGAGGAGTGGGAGAGGGGAGATGCCGTGTTGGCTGCATTGCAGGAGTATGGCATCGACTGGATAATACTGGCAGGGTTTCTGTTGCGTGTACCCGAGAGCATACTGAATGCTTATTCCGACAAAGTGATAAATATTCACCCGGCGCTCTTGCCCAAATATGGCGGCAAGGGGATGTATGGTGACCGTGTGCACGAAGCGGTGATTGCCGCAGGCGAAAAAGAGAGTGGTATCACCATCCATTACGTGAACGCGCAATACGACGAGGGCGCCATTATCTGCCAGGCAAAGTGCCCCGTACTGCCCGAAGATACGCCGCATACACTGGCGCAACGCATCCATCTGCTGGAGTATGCTTACTTTCCCAAAACCATTGAGGAGGTTATCACCCGGTAGCCTTTGGCTTCCCGCCGCAACGGATAGTATTCGCGCAGGTATTCAAAGTTGTCGGGAGAGGCTTTTAGCGCCCGACTGTCACGGCGGGGGTCATACATCTTCAGGCAAGCCTCTTCCGGCGACGCGGCTACGATGACTGGATTCGACGGCGACGGCGGTTCGATGCGGTAGTCGGCTTGTATGCCGAAGTGCTTACACAGTGCATCAAGCGCCATGCGGGTAGCGTTGGCTTTGCCGTCGGCAGAGTAGCCGGCAATGTGGGGGGTTCCTATATATACCTTATTTAATAGAGTGAGGTCGGGGTGAGGCTCATGTTCCCACACGTCGATCACGGCATCCGACACAGTTCCACTGTGCAGGGCATCGAGCAGCGCATCGGTTGCCACGACCTCACCGCGCGAGGTGTTGACGATTATCGGACGGCGTTTCAACAAGCCCAGCAGTTCGGCATTGCACAAATGAAAGGTGCAGTATTCTCCGGTGGTGTATAGCGGTACGTGAAAACTGATGATGTTACACTCCTCAGCCAACGTTTGCAGAGAAGCGAATCCTGCTTCGCCTTCGCGGGCGGCGCGGGGAGGGTCGTTCAGCAACACACGCATGCCCAACGCACGTGCCGTTTCTGCCACCAGCATACCGACATGTCCCGCACCTACGATGCCGAGCGTTGTCTCTGCCGGTCGCATGCCCTTCTCCTGCTCCAACAACAAAAATACCGATTGCATGTATTGAGCCACCGAAGGGGCGTTACAGCCCGGTGCATTGCTCCACGCAATGCCTGCTTCGCGACAGTAATCAATGTCGATATGGTCGTAACCGATGGTGGCAGTGGCAATAAACTGTACTTTGCTTCCTTCGAGCAACTGCCGGTTGCAACGGGTACGGGTACGTACAATCAAGGCATCGGCATCTGCCACTTGTGCGGCGGTAAATTCGGAACCTCGTACATAAATCACATCATCGGCTATCTGTTGCAAAGGTTCGCTGATATAGGGTATTTTGTCGTCTACTACTATTTTCATGCGGCAAAGGTACGCCTTTCTTACTTATCCATTCAAACTATTTGCCAATATTCCAACAAGCGCTTCGGGACATATCCTTCGAATCCATTCAATATGAAGTGCTTACGGATAGACCTGCCGCCTTTACCAAGTCGGCGATGCGGTCGAGTTCGGCGTATGTTGCCTTGCGCAGGTATGCATCGGGGGTATCGCGGTCGATGGTGTATATCATTACTTGCGAGGGAGCAATCTCTTTGACGGCTTCCAGCCAGGGGAGCACGTAACGATTGGAAGTGTTGTCCACATCTACTCCCCGGTAAGTACCTTTCATAAACATGGTTTGGATGATACAGCGACCCTTGAAACGTTTCAGACAGTCAATCCTTTCGCGCACCGCATAGTGCCCGTTAGGACGGTCGACCAAGCGGATATATGCTTCATCGACGGTGTCGAGCTTCAAGATGTTGTTGTCTACTTTGTTGAGGGCTTCGAACACGGCAGGGCGATGTATCTGCGTAGCGTTGCTCAACACACTTACCTTGGCAGCCGGGAAATAATGGTCGCGCAATGCCAGCGTATCGTCAATGATTTCAGGAAAGTGCGGATGTATCGTAGGTTCGCCGTTGCCGGCAAAAGTCAGCACATCGGGAGCAGGACCATTCTGCTGCATATCTTTGAGACGCGCTTCGAGCGTGGCTTTTACCACCTCGCGCGCAGGAAGTTTACTGCCTGTGCGACGGTCACTGTTGAAACCGCATTCGCAATAGATACAGTCGAACGAACAGCATTTACCGTCACCCTGAAGCAGATTAATGCCCAGCGAAACACCCAACCGACGCGAATGAACGGGACCGAAAACGGGAGAAGAAAACAGAATTGACATAATTATATCTCTTTTTGGTCAAATAACGGCGCGCAAGTTACAACTATTATTTAGAACTTCACACGTACAACAAATAGATACTTCCAAATATTAATTATACCTTTGCGCTGAAAAATAATCATCTAATTAGTAGAATATGACCCATTTAGAATTAGAAACTAATAAAATGGAATTGATACGGGCTATTGCAAACATAAAAAGCGATACTGTATTGGCAAACGTAAAAGAACGCCTAAACGACATTCTTAAACGAAATGTCTCTACTGAAACGGATAGCAAACAACTTACAGAACGTATGATAAAGAAATTTGCAGGAAAATGGAAAGATAACCGTAGCTCGGATGAAATTATCAGTGATATATACAATAGTCGTATATCAAATAAAGAGAGCATTATTAATCCGTTTGATGAATGAAACAATATTTGCTTGACACAAATATATGCATACATTTTATGCGTCAAAAATACAATATTGATAATTGTATAAAAGAGGTTGGATGGAACAACTGTTGTATATCGGAAATTACTATTGCCGAATTGTTGTATGGCGCAGAACGAAGTAATAACATAGAAAATAATTTTCGTCTCATAAAGGCATTCTGCCAAAACATAAGAATAATTCCTCTTACTAATGTATTGAAAGCTTATGCTAAAAACAAAGCATATTTATATAGTAAAGGTACTCCAATAGAAGATTTAGACCTTTTCATAGGCAGTACTGCAACAACTTTCAATCTTATAATGGTTACTGAAGACGTAAGACATTTCCAACGGATACCTTATATAAAAATAGAAAATTGGGTAAAGAGAGATTAATGTGAATACAGTACACAATAAACATCTGCTCCTACTCTTTCTTTTTACAACTGCCACCTGCTGCTGCATGGCACAGGAAACAAAAAGAGAGGCGTATCTGGTACCCGCAACGGTGTACAAGGGAGATACGATTCCCTCATTCAACCTTCCTACGGTATATATATTCAAACCGCTCATATTCAAAAACAAACGACAGCAACAAAAATACAACAGGTTGGTGCGCGACGTAAAGAAGGTGCTTCCCATTGCCAAAGAGGTAAATCGTGCCATTATAGAGACTTATGAATACATGATGACCCTGCCAGAAGAGGAACGTTCCAAACACATCAAAATGGTGGAAAAAGGCATCAAGAAGCAATACTTACCGGTGATGAAGCAACTTACCTTTTCACAGGGCAAACTGCTTATCAAACTGATAGACCGGCAAAACAATCAAACATCCTATCAAATAGTAAAAGCTTTCCTCGGATCTTTTCGGGCTGGATTCTACCAAGCGTTTGCCGCACTCTTCGGCGCCAGTCTCAAGAAGGAATATCGCCCGGACGAAGACGACAAACTGACCGAACGGGTTGTTCTGTTGGTAGAAAGCGGACAGATATAGGCTACCGCAGCTTCTCCGTCATCTCCCAAATCACAATTCCCGCCGCTACCGACACATTGAGCGAGTGTTTCGTGCCGTATTGAGGTATCTCCATACAACCGTCACAATGATTCACCACTTCCTGTTGCACTCCTTTTACCTCATTCCCCAATACTACAGCATATTTTTTGCCTCTTTCGAGCGTCAAATTACCAAGCATCACGCTCCCTTCGACCTGTTCGACGGCATAGACCGCATAACCCGCTTCCTTCAAGCTGTCGACTGCTGCCACTGCACTGTCGAAATATCTCCAGTCGACAGTCAGTTCGGCTCCCAATGCCGTCTTGTGCATCTCGGTATGGGGAGGAGTAGCCGTGATGCCGCACAGATAGATACATTCCACCCTGAAAGCATCGGAAGTACGAAACACAGCACCTATGTTGTGCAGACTTCTCACATTGTCCAACACCACTACCAAAGGTACCTTGGTTGCTTCCTTAAATTCGCTGACACTGATGCGGTGCAATTCGTTGATCTTTAACTTACGCATATCCCTGATTAATATGCCGCAAAAGTACCTCTTTCCGTTCATATCCCTGTTGATAACCCGCAAAAACCTGTCGAAACAGCAGGGAAAGAAAGTGAAAACTCATGCTTGTGTAATTCGAAACAAACCATATAAGATGCCACCAATGAACAATCCAAATAAGTTGGCAGAAAGTTTCAGTGTCCTATAAACACACTTTTTAGCTTCCATACACCTGTTGATAAAGCTAAAGTTTTTAACTTTGCCGCCTTTCAACAGGTTGTTGAAAGATAATCCAAACAAGTTAAATATCAGCCGATAAGGAACCATTAGCAGGGTTGATAACGTTATCATAACGCAGTGAGGAATACTAATAACTTAATATGCAAGAAAAAAGTAATTTCGTTATCCACACTATCAACAGGCTATAATCAGTAACATATTTCTTTAAATCAAAAAAAGAAAATATATAATTATTATGAGTGAACTGACAACTGCTATCAAGCAACTGAAACGAGACAAGCATGCCGTTATCCTGGCACACTACTACCAGACGGGCGACATACAGGATATTGCCGATTTTGTGGGCGACAGTCTGGCGCTGGCACAATGGGCGGCACGTACCGATGCGGACATCATCGTGATGTGTGGTGTACATTTTATGGGCGAAACGGCAAAGATACTTTCGCCCGATAAGAAGGTGCTGGTTCCCGACCTGGCAGCCGGTTGTTCGCTGGCAGACAGTTGCCCGCCGGAAAAGTTTGAACAATTTGTCAAAGAGCATCCGGGATATAAGGTTATATCGTATGTCAATACCACAGCTGCGGTTAAAGCATTGACCGATGTGGTGGTTACCTCTACCAATGCCCGGCAGATAGTAGAAAGCTTCCCCAAAGATGAGAAGATTATTTTTGGTCCGGACAGAAATTTGGGAAATTATATCAACGCTGTTACCAACAGACAGATGTTGCTTTGGGATGGCGCTTGCCATGTGCACGAACAGTTTTCGGTTGAAAAGTTGGTCGATTTGAAGAAGCAACATCCCGGTGCCTTGGTGTTGGCACATCCTGAATGTAAAAGTGTGGTGTTGAGGATGGCTAACTTTATCGGTTCGACGGCTGCCTTGCTGAAATACGCCGTAAAGAGTCCTGATAAAGAATTTCTGGTAGCTACCGAATCAGGCATTCTGCATGAGATGCAGAAACAATGTCCCGACAAGACGTTTATTCCCGTTCCGCCCAATGACAGTACATGTGCCTGTAACGAGTGTAACTTTATGCGCCTGAATACGATGCAGAAGCTTTATGATTGCTTAAAAAACGA
>JAISGR010000052.1 GCA_031262995.1 Prevotellaceae bacterium
GTCTGCATCTGTCTGCATCCGTCTGCATATTGGAGATAGCACGATGACACTGCCTCTGTACATTCCGGAAAACCGTGCAATAAATATTACCGATAAATCACACCAAAAACAATAGGAAATTACACCGATAACAATAGGAAATAATCTGATAATAATAGGAAATAATCCGATAAGACTATTTTAAAAAAGCGTGCGTTCGACCTAAGCCGCGGACAGAAGAAAAGCTACGCCACTGTATCGCTGCCTTGACAGGACTATCTCACAGTGTTTGATCTGACTTTAGTAACATGAATGATTTTGACAATATCTAAAGGATAACAGGGTGTTGACAGGAGTAGGCACAGTAAGGTCGTATACTTGACCCTGTCTGGTCGTATACCTGACCATGCCTGGTCGTATACTTTACCGGGTTCAGTCGTATACTTTACTTCACCCCCTCCTGAAGGTATTGTAGGGCATCTCCATGAACAACGAGGACTTGCTACAAGCAGATTCGGAAAAAGATTAACAGGCTGTGGTATCCTCAATCGGTGACGGCACACTTACGCTACGTCAGCGTAGCACTTACGCTAAGGTAGCGTAGCACTTACGTTAGGGTAGCGTAACGCTTACGCTAAGGCGGTGGAGATTAACGGCAATCATATCGGTCGAGCGCTTCGCGCAGCCGCTTGGTGGCTTTCTGTAGCTGCGCATCGACGGTCTTTGTGCTGATGTGCAACGCCGCTGCCACTTCGGCATAGCTGTCGCCTGCTTCGCGGATGCGCACAAAGACCTCGCGGCAACGTTCGGGCAGGCTGTCGACGGCACTCAGGTAGCGCGACATCAACTCCTCGTCGATGAGCTGCTCTTCGGGAGAACGCTCGTCGGATGCCGGTTCGGGCAGTGAGTCCAGGGAAGGAGCGGCACGCCGTTCCTCCTTACTGATATAGTTCAGGGACGTGTTTTTGGTGAGAATGAAGCAGTAATCGTAAATGTCTGTCACTTCGGCAAGGCGGGCGCGCTGCTCCCACAGCTTGGCATATACGTCGATCACCACATCCTGTGCCCATGCTTCATGCCGGGTGTAATAATAGGCGGTGCGAAACATCCGGTCGTGCGTCTTGTCGTAAAAGACACGAAAGGCATCAGCCGAATCGTGCAGGCTGATGCGCATCAGCTCTTTCTTCAATGGAGGGGGAGTCATCAAACTGGTCTATTGGGTTGCGGGGCAAAAGTAATGCTTTCCTACTTAGCAGACAAATAATCATATAAAATCGACCAAATTCGCAGACTATCAATATAACTTCTTACTTTTGTCCCCCGAAAGAATTATACACCCATTAAACGATGAACTTGATATGAAACTTGCAAATGATCTCACCCAATTGATAGGCAAGACCCCCCTCCTGGAGCTGGTAGCCTATCGGCGTGCCCAACAGTTAGGCGGTCGTGTGATTGCCAAACTGGAGTACTTCAATCCTGCCGGCAGTGTGAAAGACCGCATTGCGCTGGCATTGATTAACGATGCCGAGAAGAGCGGCAGACTCGATCCCCTCGCAAGCACGGGAACCATTGTCGAGCCAACCAGCGGTAACACCGGCATCGGACTTGCCATGGTGGCAACCGTCAGAGGTTACCGGCTGATACTCACCATGCCCGAAACCATGAGCATGGAACGCCGCAACCTGCTCAAGGCACTGGGCGCCGAACTGGTGCTCACCCCCGGCGCCGAAGGAATGAAGGGCGCCATCGCCCGCGCCGAAGAGCTGTGCGCCACCATTCCGGGAGCAATCATGCTCAAGCAGTTCGACAACCCAGCCAACCCCGATATACACTTCCTTACGACCGGCAAGGAGATCCTGAACGACATGGACAACGATGTAGACCTGTTCGTGGCAGGCGTCGGTACCGGCGGCACGGTGAGCGGTGTGGGCAAGGCGCTCAAACAGTACAACCCCGCAATCCAGGTCGTGGCGGTAGAGCCTGCCGAATCGCCCGTCATCTCGGGCGGGAAACCCGGGGCACACAAGATACAGGGCATCGGCGCCGGCTTCGTGCCCCGGAACTATGACCCCGCGAACGTAGACAAGGTGATGCAGGTGGCTGCCGACGATGCCATTCGCACCGCCCGCGAGGTGGCAAAGATCGAAGGGCTGCTGGTAGGCATCTCCTCGGGCGCTGCCCTCTGCGCGGCAAGCCGGCTTGCCAAGCTCGACGAGAACAAAGGCAAGAACATCGTCGTGCTGCTGCCCGACTCGGGAGAACGATACCTCTCGACCGTGCTCTTCGATGCCGAAGCCTATCCGCTTCCGGAAACCCATTGACAATAACCCCGTTAAACCTGTTGTGACTATGTATACGATTCAAGCAAATCCCAGCGGCACGCGCACGTTGCAAATCTCCGACGAGCACCTTGCCACTATCGAGACTTACGGCTTGTTCCGGCACCTGATCGACAGCAACGGCATCGTCGACGAATCGGTATTGGAAAAACTGCGCCTGAATATCCGTTCTCTCATCGCTTCGCAGGAGGAAGACAGCAAAGACCTGCTCGACCTCTGCATTGATGTGATTTATCACAGCAACATGAAGGCTTTCGGTCTGCAACAACTCATCCACCTGTACTTGTCGTGGTTCAACGGACAAGAGAGTCAGGACGAAGAGTAAGCCCCGATGAAAACGATAGATACGCGTGGCAACATGCCCTACAGCCAGCTTATCCCCGCCATCAAAGCCATCGACGGCGCTTCTGCGGGCGATAAGCTGGAAATCATTATGACCAGCGAGGATGCCTTCAACGACTTGAAAGAGTATTTGGCAGAGCAGCACATCGGCTTCCGCGAAATATACGGGAGCGATGTCATGACTTTGCAGTTCACTGTCTGTTGACGATGCCTCTGCTCCTCACCGACTGGTTACCCACCACACGCAAAGAGATGGAGTTGCGCGGCTGGCAACAGCCCGATGTCATCCTCTTCAGCGGCGATGCCTACGTAGACCATCCTTCGTTCGGCGCCGCCGTCATCGGTCGCACGCTCGAAGCCGAAGGGCTGCGCGTGGCTATCGTGCCGCAACCCAACTGGCGCGACGACGGACGCGACTTCAAGAAGCTGGGCGCCCCGCGCCTCTTCTTCGGGGTGACTGCCGGATGCATGGATTCCATGGTGAACAAATACACCGCCAACAAACGCCTGCGCAGCGACGACGCCTACACTCCCGATGCCCGTGCCGACATGCGCCCCGAATACCCCTCCATCGTCTACACCCAAATGTTGAAGCAGTGCTTTCCCCACGTGCCGGTCGTGCTGGGAGGCATCGAAGCCAGCATGCGCCGGCTCACGCACTACGACTACTGGCAAGACCGACTGATGAAGAGCATCCTCGCAGAGAGCGGCGCCGACTGGTTGGTGTATGGCATGGGCGAGCAACCCATCATCGAGATTGCCCGCCGCATGCAGACAGGCACTGCCCTGACCGACGTGCCGCAGGTGGCATACCTTGCCGACCACGTCGTGCCGCAAGCCGGCGACATCCTCCTCCACTCGCACGAAGAGTGCCTGAAGGATAAGAAGAAGCAGGCTGCCAACTTCCGACCCATCGAGGAAGAGAGCAACAAATATGCCGCCGCACGCATCCTCCAACAGGTCGACGGACGCACGGTGGTGGTCAATCCCCCCTATCCGCCCATGACGGAAGCCGAGCTGGACAGGTCGTTTGACCTGCCCTATACGCGCCTGCCCCATCCCAAATACAAGGGCAAACGCATTCCGGCATACGACATGATAAAGTTCTCCGTCAACATCCACCGCGGCTGCTTCGGCGGGTGCGCCTTCTGTACCATCTCGGCGCATCAGGGCAAGTTCATCGTCAGCCGCAGCAAAGAGAGCATACTCAAGGAGGTGCGTGCCATTGCCGCATTGCCCGACTTCAAAGGCTACCTGAGCGATTTGGGCGGTCCGTCTGCCAACATGTACCGGATGGGCGGACGCGACGAAGCCCGCTGCCGGCGTTGCCAACGACCCTCGTGCGTCCATCCCCAGGTATGCGCCAACCTCAATACCGACCACCGCCCCTTGCTCGACATCTATCGGGCGGTCGATGCCGTGCCGGGCATCAGGAAGAGCTTCATCGGCAGCGGCATCCGATACGACATCTGCTCCGACGAATATGCCCGCGAAGTGATTGTTCGCCACGTCAGCGGTCGCCTCAAGGTGGCGCCCGAGCACACCTCCGACAAGGTGCTCAACCTCATGCGCAAGCCCCCGTTTGCCCGCTTCGAGGCATTCAAGCAGCTCTTCGACCGCATCAACCGCGAGGAGGGATTGAATCAGCAACTCATACCTTATTTTATCAGTAGCCATCCGGGCTGCACCGAGGAGGAGATGGCAGAACTGGCTGTTATCACCAAACGGCTGCACTTCCACTTAGAGCAGGTGCAAGACTTCACCCCCACACCCATGACCGTCGCCACCGAAGCATGGTACACCGGCTATCATCCCTACACGCTGCAACCGGTGTTCAGCGCCCGTACACCCCGTGAGAAGCTGGCGCAACGGCAATTCTTCTTTTGGTACAAGCCCGAAGAACGGAGCCGAATCATCCGGGAACTCCACCGGCTGAAACGCCCCGACCTCATCAAACGCCTGTTCGGCTGAGGCGGTACGTCGCTGCTGCTTTTTTGACAAAGTAAGCCGAAGATGACATATTTGTTGTAATTTTGCACGCACGAATCAGTATTGTTATCACAATCATGAACGAAGAGATCACAGAAGCCTGCCGCATCATGAATCAGGGCGGCATCATCCTCTATCCTACCGACACCATCTGGGGGATAGGATGCGACGCGACAAACGAAGAGGCGGTGCGCCGCGTCTATAACCTCAAACAACGTACCGACAGCAAAGCGATGCTGGTACTGGTCGACTCGCCGGTGAAGGTCGACTTCTATGTGCGCGACGTTCCTGCCGTGGCATGGGACTTGATCGAAGTAGCCGACAAACCGCTCACCATCATCTATTCGGGTGCACGCAACCTGGCTCCCAACCTGCTTGCCGCCGACGGGAGCATCGGTATCCGCGTCACCGGCGAAGCCTTCTCCCGACAACTCTGCCGGCAGTTCCGCAAAGCCATCGTGTCGACCTCTGCCAATGTCAGCGGAGCGCCGTCGCCCCGCAATTTCCACGAAATCAGCCAAGAGATAAAGAACGCCGTAGACTACATCGTAAACTACCGGCAAGACGAAACCAAGGCATCCCAACCGTCGGGCATCATCAAGCTGGATACGGGTGGGGTGGTCATCATCATACGGCAATAACTCCTCATGGACGAAGCGGCAACCAACAAGGGCAACGGGCATTCCCTCTACCAACGATTCCTGAACTGGCGGCAGGAGCATGTCAAGGAGAAGCAGTTCATCCTGCTGCTCAGCCTGATCGTGGGCGTGTTCTGCGCCTTCGCCTCCTATCTGCTCAAGACATTGATACACTGGATTGAGACTTTCCTCACGGAGAACTTCAACGTGACGGGCGCCAACTACCTCTACCTGGTCTATCCGGTGGTGGGTATCTTCCTGTCGGGACTGTTTGTGCGGCGCATCGTCAAGGACGACATCAGCCACGGCGTGACCAAGATTCTCTATGCCATCTCGCGGCGACAGGGACGCATCAAACGGCACAACATCTGGTCGTCTATTATCGCCAGCGCCATCACCATCGGTTTCGGCGGGTCGGTAGGAGCGGAGGCTCCCATCGTGCTCACCGGCTCTGCCATCGGCTCCAATCTGGGCAGCACCTTCAAGCTCGAACACTCCAAGCTGATGCTGCTGGTGGGCTGCGGTGCGGCAGGCGCCATCGCCGCCATCTTCAAGGCGCCGATTGCAGGGTTGGTGTTCACGCTTGAGGTGCTGATGGTCGACCTCACCATGTCGTCGCTCCTGCCGTTGCTTATCTCGGCAGTGAGCGCTGCCACAGTCTCCTACTTCCTGCTGGGCACGGAGGCGATGTTCAAGTTCCACATGGATCAGTCGTTCGAGCTGAGCCGCATACCGTTTGTACTTCTGCTGGGCATTCTCTGCGGATTGGTGTCGCTCTACTTCACGCGGGCAATGATGTTCACCGAATCCATCTTCGGCAAGCTTAAGTCGCCCTACGGCAAGCTGGTGCTGGGCGGCGTGATGCTGAGTGTGCTCATCTTCCTCTTCCCGCCGCTCTACGGCGAAGGCTACGACACCATCTCCCTGCTGCTGGGCAACACCACCGAATCGGGCTGGGACACGGTGATGAACAACTCGTTCTTCTACGGACACGGCGGCTTGTTACTGGTCTATCTGGCGCTGATAGTGCTGTTCAAGGTCTTTGCCACCAGCGCCACCAACGGCGGCGGCGGATGTGGCGGTACGTTTGCCCCGACGCTCTATCTGGGATGTATCTTCGGCTTCATCTTCGCACACTTCAACAATGAGTTCGGCTTCTTCGACCACCTGCCCGAGAAGAACTTCGCCCTGATGGGCATGGCAGGCATGATGAGCGGCATCATGCACGCTCCGCTGCTGGGCGTCTTCCTCATTGCCGAGCTGACCGGCGGTTACGACCTCTTCCTGCCGCTGCTCATGGTGTCGGTCAGCGCCTACCTCACCATCATCATTTTCGAACCTTACAGCATCTACGCCATGCGACTGGCAAAGAAGGGCGACCTGCTCACTCACCACAAGGACAAGGCGGTGCTCACCCTGATGAAGATGGATAAGGTGATAGAAAAAGACTTCGTTGTGGTGCATCCCGACATGGACTTGGGCGAGCTGGTGAAGGCAATATCGACCTCTAACCGCAACATCTTCCCCGTGACCGACACCACCGGCATGTTGATAGGATTGGTTTCGCTCGACGACATCCGTAATATCATGTTCCGCCCCGAACTCTACCACCGCTTCAAGGTGGGACGGCTGATGCACGTGCTCTCCACCCACCTTGTCAATACCGACAACATGGAGCGGGTGATGCGGGTGTTCGACCAAAGCAAGGCATGGAACCTGCCGGTAGTCGACGAAGAGGGACATTACCTGGGATTTGTGTCGAAATCGAAGCTGTTCAGCGCCTACCGGCAGGTGATGGTGAACTTCTCGGAAGATTGAAAAAGGATTAACTCCCATCCCCCTGCTCCCCCCCCATTTTGCTGAAATATACATGGTTATATTTGGAGAATAGAAAAAGGTTCGTACCTTTGCAGCGCTTTCAACGGAAAGCCTTCCGGCAAAGAAGCGTTCAATAGGAAGTTTTTCTGGCAAGGAAGCGTTCAATAGGAAGTTTTTTCGGTAAGAAAGTCTTGGAGAGGTGGCAGAGTGGTCGATTGCGGCGGTCTTGAAAACCGTTGAACTGAAAGGTTCCCGGGGTTCGAATCCCTGTCTCTCCGCAGATTTACATATTAAAAGCCTGTAAGAGTAATATCTTGCAGGCTTTTTTGTGTACAACTTTCACTGAGAGCATTAGGGAGAATAATAATAGGAAATAATCCGATAAAACCCTTTAATAACAAATTATTTAATGATGTTCTTGTGCACAATACTCTTGCAAAAAGCAGGATTATTGAATGAAAAGCAATAGCAAAAAAGGAGCCAATCAAAAACGCTGTCACTTATCATACAATTATCAGTCTATCCAAAAAATTAGCAGCACCTCACTGATATGACCGTGGCGAGCGGCGATAGCTGGATCTACAAGCTGATTAACAGTTTGTTACGTGTGGTTTTTCTGGTAGTGATAAAAGTCGTTGCTTTCCCGGGTCGTTGGAAAGGCTTTCCCGAGTCTCGGGAAAGGGTTGTCCAGAGTCATTGGAAAGGCTTTCCAACGACTCGGGAAAGGCAATGCCTTGGAGACGGGGAAAATGTCCAGCCGGCGCGCAGAAAAAAGGAGGCGGAAAAGGGGGACAAGTTAGGGAGAACGCTTTACCTTTGCACCCGCAAATCTGACAGTTACTAAAAACAAATGATAGACAACAACATCAAGAACCTCATCATTGATTTCGGCGGTGTGCTCATCGACCTCGACCGTCGCCGCTGCTTGGACAATTTCACGAAGCTGGGACTGCCCGACGTGGAGGTGATGCTCAATGAGTATCACCAGCAGGACTTCTTTCTGCAACACGAACAGGGGGTGATCAGCAGCGCCGCGTTTCGCGACGAGATACGCAAACGCATCGGTCGGCAGGTGAGCGACCGGCAGATTGACGACGCATGGAACAGCTTCCTGGTGGGCATCCCCGCCTACAAGCTCGATTGCCTGCTGAAGCTGCGCACCCGCTACGTGGTCTACCTGCTGAGCAACACCAACGCCATCCACTGGCAATGGGCATGCCGCCACGCCTTCCGCTACAAGGGCTTCCGCGCCGAAGATTTCTTCGAGCACATCTACCTCTCCTACGAGATGAAACTGGCAAAACCCGACCCTGCCATCTTCCGACAGGTGCTCGACGAGACGGGCATCGCACCCGCTCAGACGCTCTTTATTGACGATTCCATCGCGAACTGCCGCACAGCCGAGGCGCTGGGCATTCGCACTTACACCCCGAAAGCGGGGGAGGATTGGAGCCACTTGTTCGAAGCCCCATGAAGTATCCGTCTACCGCTTACCGCCCCTGCGCGGCAACCATCGGCTTCTTCGACGGCGTGCACCGCGGACACCGCTACCTGATTGAGCAGGTGACGGAGGCTGCCCGTGAGCGCCGGTTGGATGCGGCGGTCGTCACCTTCCCCGTACATCCCCGCCAAGTGTTGCAGCCCACGTTCCGCCCCGAGCTGCTCACCACGTTCGACGAGAAGCTGGCGCTGCTCACCTCGTTGGGCATCGACCGCTGCATCACCGTCGACTTCACCGCCGACACAGCCGCCCTCACTGCCCGCGCGTTCATGCAACTGCTGCACGACACCTACAATGTGCAGGCGCTCCTCATCGGCTACGACCACCGCTTCGGGCACAACCGCAGCGAAGGCTTCGATGACTACGTGCGTTGCGGCAAAGCGCTGGGCATGGAGGTCGTCCGCGCCCAAGCCTACGTCGCCGGCGACATGCCCGTCAGCTCCTCCGCCATCCGCGCCCTGCTGCACGAAGGCGATGTGTCTGCCGCTGCCGGCTGTCTGGGCTACAACTATGCGCTGGAAGGAACGGTCGTCGGCGGCTACCGCGTGGGACGCACCATCGGTTACCCCACAGCCAACCTGCGCGTCGACAACCCCGATAAAGCCATCCCTGCCGACGGCGTGTATGCCGTACGCATCACCGTGGAGGGTGCAACGTACGGCGGCATGCTCTACATCGGTCGCCGTCCCACCCTGCAAAACGGATCCGAACGCAGCATCGAAGTCAACATCTTCGGGTTCAGCCGAGACATCTACAACTGCCGCATCCGCATGGAGTTTGTCAGCTATGTGCGCGGCGACCAGACGTTCGGCAGCATGGACGAACTGATTGCCCAACTGCACAAAGATGAGGCAGAGGTGCGGAGATTGCTCAATTAGTTGTACTTTTGCGCCACAAAAATCAAATGAATCACCGTTCAAGCAATAATCATCCGTCATTATGGAACATCAACTGACCATTTACAATACGCTGAGCCGGAAGAAAGAGCTTTTCGTTCCGCTGCACGCTCCCCACGTAGGCTTGTATGTCTGCGGCCCCACCGTCTACGGCGACGCCCACCTGGGGCATGCCCGTCCTGCCATCACGTTCGACATCCTGTTTCGCTACCTCACCCACCTGGGTTACAAGGTGCGCTACGTCCGCAACATCACCGACGTGGGGCACTTGGAACACGATGCCGACGAAGGCGAAGACAAGATTGCCAAGAAAGCCCGCTTAGAGAAGGTCGAGCCGATGGAGGTGGTGCAACACTACCTCATCCGCTACCACCAAGCCATGACCGCGCTCAACGTGCTGCCTCCCAGCATCGAGCCGCACGCCTCGGGGCACATCATCGAGCAAATCGAACTGGTGAAGGAGATTCTGCGCAACGGCTATGCCTACGAGAGTCAAGGCTCGGTCTACTTCGACGTCATCAAGTACAACCGTGACTACCGCTATGGCAAGCTCTCCGGTCGCAACCTCGACGACGTGCTCAACACCACCCGCGAGCTGGACGGTCAGGAGGAGAAGCACAACCCTGCCGACTTTGCCCTCTGGAAGCGGGCACAACCCGAGCACATCATGCGCTGGCCGTCGCCGTGGGGCGAGGGATTCCCCGGCTGGCACTGCGAGTGCACGGCGATGGGCAAGAAATACCTCGGCGCCCACTTCGACATTCACGGCGGCGGCATGGACTTGATATTCCCCCACCACGAGTGCGAGATTGCCCAGTCCGTTGCCTCGCAGGGCGACGACATGGTGCACTACTGGATGCACAACAACATGATCACCATCAACGGACAGAAGATGGGCAAGTCGTACAACAACTTCATCAACCTCGACGAGTTCTTCCACGGCACGCACCCGCTGCTCACGCAAGCCTACTCGCCCATGACCATCCGCTTCTTCATCCTGCAAGCCCACTACCGCAGCACCGTCGACTTCGGCAACGAAGCGCTGCAAGCGGCAGAGAAAGGCCTTGCCCGATTGATGGATGCCATCGCCGGACTGGAGCGCATCACCCCCGCTGTCACCTCCACCGTCGACATCCGCTCCCTGCGCGAGAAGTGCTACGAGGCGATGAACGACGACCTGAACACCCCCATCGTCATTGCCCACCTGTTCGATGCCGCCCGCACGGTCAACAACCTGCTGGCAGGCAACGATACCATCACCGCCGCCGACCTCGACGAGCTGCGCGCCACGTTCCGCCTCTTCTGCTTCGACATCCTCGGCTTGCAGTCCGTCGCCACCACCAACGCCGACCGCGAAGAGGCATTCGCCCGCGCCGTTGACATGCTGCTCGAACAACGCATGCGCGCCAAAGCTGCCAAGGAGTGGGCTGTCTCCGACAAAATACGCAACGACCTCACCGCCCTCGGCTTCGAAATCAAGGACACGAAAGAGGGGGCGGAGTGGAGGTTGAATAAATAAAAGAATGAGCCTATGAAAGCGAAATTGATAAGAATAAATTTGGATCATACCGACGAAGAATTAGACGCAATGAGCGCTCTCAATTCGGGATTTCCTATTCTTGACTACTACGATCTGCCGGAAACCACGGAACAAGATATCAAAGACATCATCAAATACAATTCAGGTAGAGTTATACCTGGCTTAGAAAGATGGTTTGAATAAATACAACTACACCATGACCCCCCAAGAATTTTTCAAGAACGACCGCTTCGCCACCGAAGCCGGCGTAGAACTGTTAGAGGTGCGCGAAGGTTACAGCCGCGCCTCGCTCGTCATCACTGCCGCACACCTCAACGCCGGAGGGCGTACACAGGGGGGTGCGGTCTTCACGCTGGCAGACCTGGCGCTGGCAGCTGCTGCCAACTCGCACGGCACGCTGGCGTTCTCGCTCTCGTCGAGCATCACCTTCCTGCGTGGCAGCGGCGTGGGCGACACGCTCTACGCCGAGGCGCGCGAACGCTACATCGGTCGCACCACCGGCTACTACCAGATAGATGTGACCAACCAAGACGGAAAATTGATTGCAACGTTTGAATCGAGCGTGTTCCGCATGGAGACTCCGCTGCCTTTCTGAGGCTGGGATACGTCCCGCGCTCGCTTTTCGGCGAACTCGCTTGTTTTTAGCTTACATGAAAGGATGAGTTTCCGGCAGATAAACTAAGGCAACACCAGGCGGAAGCCAACGCCGTTGCGGCGACCGCCGGGCGCGACGCAGCCGCGGGCGGAGACGCGACAGTTCGCGTCGAGGCTGTTCCAGCTACCGCCCCGAAGAACGCTGTAGGAGCCACGCGAAGGACCTTTTGGATTTTTCTGCGGATCGGCAGGATAGTGACCATACCAATCGCTACACCATTCCCATACGTTGCCGCTCATATCGTAAATTTCTAACTGATCGTGACATTTATTTTTTTCGCCAACGGGATGTGTGGATCCGCCGCTATTCTCGTCGTACCAGCCTACTTTTTTCAAAATTTCACTGCCGCTGAACTTGGACTTATTTTTGTTTTTACCGCCACGAGCAACGTATTCCCATTCGGCTTCGGTGGGTAAACGGTACTTCTTTCCTGTAACCATGTTTAGGCGGTTACAGAATTCATGTGCGTCATTCCAACTCACACACTCTACGGGATAGTTTCTCCCTTGGGCATTGCCGGATGGATTATTCCCCATAATCTTTGTCCACTGCGCTTGCGTCACAGGATACTTGCCGATGGAAAAGTTATCGAGGGTGACTTGGTGAACAGGCTTTTCGTTGTTCCTGCTATCGCTTCCTTGCTCTTCTGTGCCTCCCATCCAAAAGGTTCCGCCTTCCACATAAACCATCTCAAGATTGTAAAGCTCGGGGTCGTCGAAAATAATATCTCCCTCATCTTCCTCTTGTTGTTCCTTGTATTTCTTTTGTTGTTTTTGCTCTTCTTGTTGCTCCTTATATCTCTCTTTTCGTTTTTGTTTTTCCTCCTCTTGTTGTTCCTTGTATTTCTCTTTTCGTTCTTTTCTTTGAGCTGGTGTTCCTGCTATCTCCAATAATTTGTCCCTATTCTGTATAGTGATTACATCATCTTCCAATATGTTATCCTGCCAAGCATCTTTTATCGTTTCATAGAATTTCTTTATGTCAGATTTTTCTCGCGCAATAAACCCATTCACGAAATCGTTAGAGATATCCTTACGATTCGACATACGTGTGAAGATTCTTTCTCTTTGTTCGCTATAGTCATCGGCATGCGCTAACAGATAATCCACCAATTGATAATTCAGTATATACTCTGTATCAAAATCCTCTTTAGGTATCCTTTCCATCAAACTACTTATATTATTCAGGAGATGTTTAAACCTTTTCTCTGGGTTCTCTGGGAAACTTTTATTAGAAATATAGGAAAGAAATTGTTTATCACTTTTAGATAAATTTCCCCCATGTATATAATCTGAATAATTCTCATCAATATACTCTTTCTTCAACAGTGAAAAAATAAGTAACTGCTGCCACTTCTTCTCCGTCTTCTCGCTCTCCTTACTCTCTTCTTTGATACTAAAAAGGTCATAAATTGTAATCTCTTTACCCTTTACCTTTACCTTAGCATATTTTATGATGGCATCATGCAAGACACCCTTATTGTGCAGAAGAGCGGAAAAATCATCCGGATAAAGATTCTTATATAGAATCACAGCCAGCAATTTACTTGAAATTAGCCCTTCTTTCGTAATCAGGTTACGATATATGTTGTATTCATTGGTGACATTATGCAACAATCTCATGTCGTCAATATAGAGAGATAAATTAGCTATTACTTCTTTCAACCTCTCTTCTGAGTCCTCTATTGTTACCTTTGGCTTATCACTTTTTTGAGGGGTACTACCCAGTAAAGCCTCTTCCAACTTTTCATCCGAATCAGACGCACTTACAACCGGCATTACCGGAATGATGAAGTCGAAGAATTTGGTTCTTTCTTTGCCCGCAAAGAACTCGTCGCAGATAGCATATATAAAAACAATGTTACGCTTTATCTTCTCGTATCCATTGATGAGCGAATTGAGTTCACGCAGTTTGGAAAATATCTCTGTGCTATGAAATCTGTCCAAATCCTCTATAATAACCACATTATAATCTGTTTCCTCAAAGAAATAGAGAATCTCATCTAGGTACTTATTTAAGATCGATTCATTCATCTTCGTGGGGTCAATCTCTATACCTGCCTCTACACCTGCATATTTGAAATTGAAATGATGAAGCTTTATACTATGCAGTATTCTGGATTTATAAACACATATAGACACAAGGGTTATTAAAACTATATAACCCACCCATGTAAAGTCCTTCAATACACAACAGTTTAACTCTGTCGCGATTCTATTTGGGATTATCACATAGATTAATGATAATAGGAATAGTACACTTCCGATTATCTCTAAAAATCTTTTCCACCAAGATCTTTTTTCTATCTTTTTGAACCTTGAGTATGGCAGAGTCTTTTTACTCTCCCGATAGAACAATTGCTGAAGAATGCTCAGCTCTATCAAACGCAACTTCTTTTCTTTATCTTCCGTTGTCTCCTCCTCTACCTTTTTCTCTATCTCCTCTTTTGCCTCGTCTTTCTTGCTCTCCTCTTCCTCTCCTTTCATCCTTGGAACATTCATTCCTCTTTCTGTGTCGTTCGCTTTCTCTTTATTCTCCGTTTCTTTTTTCTCATTAAACTGCGCCAACGAGATATAGAGGAAGTGTAAATCTTCACCTCCCCTTTCTTTCTCATACTCATACGTTTTAAGGATACTGCTCTTTCCCGATCCATACGAACCGGTTAAAGCGATATTCCTAACCATTTTACCATATTTTAATGCCCAGTCCAAAGCATCATAGTACTTTCTCGCATTTTCTGCCTCATTCGTAGGAGATAATGCATAAAACGGAGCACTGCTTGCGGAAGATGAAGTTGGTGCTTCACCTGTCGCATGACCTGTATTTTTCGTTGTTTGTCCCATTGGTATTGATTAGATATAGAAAATTCACAAAGTATAGATGGTTATATATAATGAATATGGAAACCCTCCATAGGAGGCTATGGAAACCTTCCATAGGAAGCTATGGAGACTTTCCATAGGAGGCAGTGGAACTGTTTAGGTCGTTGTGCGCGACGCTGCTCTCTATTTCTTCTTCCGCAAGTCGCGCCCCTCGTACCGACAGATGTCCTCTATCCACTCCTCGGTGAGCGGTTTGGACTCGTGCTTTTCGAGGTCGAAGGTCACCATGATGGAGCTGCACACACACTTCACGTCGCCGCTGCGGGTATCGATCACCCGTTGGGACAGCTTGAAGCTCTTGGTGCCGATTTCGGTGACGGCGGTCTGTACGGCGACCTGGTCGGAACCGTAGATCTGATCGAGAAAATCGACCTCGATGTGCACCACTACGATGCCGTCTTTCTCCCAATTCACATCCGGACAGACGGCTGCGAAGTATTCGGTCTTCCCGAGGTCGTAAAAAGAGAAGTACACGGTGTTGTTGACATGACCGAACTTGTCGACGTCGTTAAAGCGAAGTTGTATGGGCAGTGTGTGGTTGTAATGAATATCGTCTTCCATAAGAATTCTTTAAATCTTTATTTTACCGCGCAAAAGTAGTGCATTTTTGCATATATAGCACGCGGATTTGTTGTACTTTTGCGCCAAAAGTAAACCATGCGCAAACTTCTTTTCTTCATGATGGGATTATTCCTTGTGGCATGCTCGCCTCGCAAGTCGTCGGGCAACCGCACTACCCACAACGAACTCTCGCTGCTGATAGGTACCTACACCGATGGCGACAGCAAGGGCATCTACACGTTCCGGTTCGATCAGGAGACGGGCAAGGCAACGCCGCTCGATTCGGTTGCCGTGTCCAATCCCTCGTATCTGGCGCCTTCTGCCGACGGTCGGTTCGTCTATGCGGTGAGCGAGCAGAACGATGGCGGCGCCGCGCTCAACGCCTTTGCCTTCGACCACGCAACGGGACGGCTGACGCTGCTCAACCGCCGTCCTACTTGCGGAGGCGACCCGTGCTACGTGGCAACCAACGGCAAGGAGGTGCTCACAGCCAACTACTCGGGCGGCTCGATGTCGGTCTTCCCGATAGAGAAAGACGGCTCGCTGGGCGACATCGACACCCTGTTCGAGGGGAGTGTCGGCGGACCCGATGCCGCACGCCAAGCCACTCCGCACGTGCACTGCGCCACCTTCTCGCCCGACGGCGGGTATATCTTCGCCACCGACTTCAGCGCCGACAGCATCCTCCGCTTCGTGGTGCATCCCAACAGTTACACGCCCCACCGCTCACTGGCAGCTACGCCGGTAGCTGCGGCAACCGGTCCGCGCCACCTCACCTTCAGCCCCAACGGTCGGTTTGCTTACCTGATAGGCGAGCTGTCGGGCAACGTCACCGCCTTCAGCTACCACGACGGCGTGCTTCAACCGATACAGACCATTGCCGCCGATACGCTCCGTGCCCGCGGCAGCGCCGACATCCACCTCAGTCCCGACGGGCGTTACCTCTATGTCAGCAACCGGCTGCAAGGCGACGGCATTGCCATCTTCGAGGTCAATCCTGCCACCGGCATGTTGGCGAAGGCAGGCTATCAGCCCACGGGCATCCATCCGCGCCACTTCAACATCACCCCCAACGGCAAGTACCTGCTGGCAGCGTGTCGCGACGGTCAAGTTGTGCAGGTCTTCCGCCGCGATATGGATACCGGGATGCTGACCGATACCCATCAGGACATCCGATTAGATAAACCGGTCTGTGTGCAGTTCGTCGACCAACCGTAACGCACCGCCCTCACTCATATATCTTATACTACTACATCCACCTGCAATGAAACAACTGCAAATCACCCGCCTGCTCCCCTTCCTGCTCCTGCTGCTCTGCGCGGTTCCCGCCGCGGCACAGACCGCTGCCGATTCGGTGAAGATTGTCACCGCCGACTGGCACGTCACCACCCTGCATAAAGACATGACCTGCTACGAAGCCCGGTTCGACACCCTTTACGGACTGCCTCAGAGCATCGCGATACTGGAGCTGTCGCCCCGCACCTACCGCTTCGATGTCGAGGTGCACATCCCCCGCGAAACGGTAGCCGCCGCTGCCCACGAGCTGGGCGCCGTAGCAGCCATCAACGGCGGATTCTTCAAGGAAGACGGCAGCTCGAGTACCTATCTGCGCAAGAACGGCATCGTGCTCGACACCACCGTGACCACCAAGCTGAGCACCGTGGTCAACGGTGCCATCCAGATCCGCCGCGACCGGATCGACATCACCCCGTGGACGCGCTACTCTGCCGACACCTGCTCGCTGGCAGGCGGTACGGTGCTGGTCGCCGGTCCGCTGCTGCTGCAAGGCGGGCACAACTACAGCTTCGCCACCGTCTATAATCAGGCGTTTGTCAACGCCCGCCACCCGCGCAGTGCGATGGCAAACAAGGCGAACGGCAACATACTGCTGGTCGTTGCATCGGGCAGACTGCCCGGATATGCCGAAGGGGTCAACCTGCCCCAGCTGCAACACCTGCTGCGCATACTGGGCGGCAAAGATGCCATCAACCTCGACGGAGGAGGCTCGTCCACCCTGTGGAGTCTCTTTGCGCCCGACAACGGCGTGCTGAACCAACCATCCGACAACAAACTGTACGACAGCCACGGCGCGCGCAAGGTGGGCAACTCTATCTGTGTCTATGATGAATAGAAACCGCTACCTCTATCACCTCATCGCCCTTGCTGCCGTTACGGTGTGGGGGCTGACCTTCATTTCGACCAAGAAGCTCATTCAGTTCGGCATCACCCCCGAAGAGATCTTTGTGCTCCGCTTCCTCGTAGCCTACGCGGGCATTTGGGTCTTGGCGCTATTCCCCGCCCGCGGCGCCTCGCCCCGGCAGCCGGCGTCGGCAGCCGGACAGGTCGACTCCCCCCGCCGTTTGTGGGCAGCTTCGTGGAAAGACGAACTGCTGCTGTTGCTGGGCGGCATCACGGGCGGTTCCGTCTATTTCTGGGCGGAGAATACGGCATTGAGCTATACGCAAGCCACCAACGTGTCGTTCATTGTCTGCACGGCTCCCCTCTACACGGCGCTGCTCTCCCTGCTGATAGAGCGGAAGGAGCGGGCTACGCTGCCCTTGCTGTTCGGCTCGCTGCTGGCAGTGGTCGGCATGGGGCTGGTGGTCTACAACGGGCAGTTCGTGCTGAAACTGTCGCCGCTGGGCGACATCCTCTCCCTGACCGCCGCATTGGTCTGGGCTTGTTACAGCCTGATTATGCGGCGCATGAGCGACCGTTACCACACGCTCTTCATCACCCGGAAGATATTCTTTTACGGCATCCTCACCATCCTTCCCACCTTTATCTACAAGCCGTGGAGCGCAGGGATGTCGTTGCTCGTGCAGCCCGCCATCCTCTTCAACCTGCTGTTTCTGGGCGTGCTGGCATCGCTGGTGTGCTATGCCGCATGGAACCTGGTGCTCCGGCAGCTCGGCACGGTACGCGCTTCCAATTACATCTACCTGAATCCGGTCTTCACCCTGCTGGGGTCGGCGCTCTGGCTGAGCGAACAGATCACGGCAACGGCGCTGCTGGGAGCAGGGTGTATCTTGGCAGGGGTGTACTGGGCAGGGAAACGGGGAGGAAATCAATCGTAAACAAACGTGAGTTCGACCTAAGCCACGGGCTGAAGGAGATCGACGCCACTACTGTCCCGCTACCTTGATATGACTATATCACGGTGCTTGATATGACTATATCACGGTGTTTGATATGACTATATCACGGTGTTTGATATGACTATATCACGGTGTTTGATATGACTATATCACGGTGATTGATATGACCATATCAAAGTGTTTGATATGACTATATCAAAGCCATCTGCTAAGGTGGGGCGCACTTACGCTACGGAAGAGGTACATGGTCGGCATTACCCTTTCTTATATCGAACTTACGTTAAACAACAGGCATTCGACCTTTTGTCACCTCTGACAAAGACCTTTTGTCGCCTCCTACCGGAAGCAGACGTAATGACTGATCCGTTCCAGCGCTTCGGGCGTGAACTCCTCGTAGAGCGTGAACGGTTTCAGGCTGTTGAGCGCACCGTGCTTCTTGCGATATTCCACGATGGCGCGTGCCTGATAGAAATTGATGTAGGGATGTGCGCGCAGTCGGTCTACGCCTGCCTTGTTGAGGTTGATGCGGCGGATGGCGCTGTCCGACACCACGAACCAACCCTTCAACGCTTCGTCGTTCAGCCGGATTTCCCGCAGTTGCTCCGTCCGGTAATACCCGCCCAGCTGCTGTCGGTAGCCCACGATGAGGCGGGCGATGCCGCTGCCGATGCCGGGAATCTTCTTCAGTTCGGTCGTGTCGGCGCTGTTCAGGTCGACAAGGGTGCCTTCGGGGTATTTCTCTGTCGCGGCAACCCGTGGCATCGGCGTATAGAGCGCATTGTCCGAGGAATCGCCGCGCAGCCGGCGTGAAGCCGAATCGTTGTGGGCGATGTATAAATAAGGTGCCAGCGTGCGGTACCTCTCTTCGTCCATGCCGTATATCTTTTTGAAATCTTCGGCTTTCTTGAACTTGCCCCCTTTGGCGCGGTAGCGCAGGATGTTGCGTGCCATCCAGGCGGGTATTCCCAACCGGCGGAGCGACACGGAATCGGCGCTGTTGGGGTCGAAAGGGGCAAGCACAGGCGGGTCGGGCTTGGGCGGGCGACGCCATCCGGCAGCGGCGTCATGGCCTCTTGCCCGCGTCTCCAACTGCTGCATGGAATCGGCGAAAGACCGAAAGGCAATCTCCCGCTCCCGTGAAGCGACAGCCGCTTTGTGCTGCCGGTGCGACAGCCAACCGCCGACCACCAGCAGCACGCCCGTCAGCAGCGCCAACAGCAAGATGCCGCGCCGTTGATTGCGCGTGTAGTACAGGAACTCTCTCATCGGTAACGGTTACAGCAAACCCAGCTCGTTGACAAAGATGCAGGCAATGCCGAGCGGCGCAAGGTACTTCAGGATGAACACAATCAACCGATAGACCGGCAACCGGAGCGTGCCGTCGTTGGTCAGCTCGGCACGCACCACACGCTTGTCGAGGTACCATCCCACAAAGAGAGAGATAAAGAATCCGCCGACGGGAAGCAACACCTTGGCAGTGACATAATCGAACAGGTCGAACAGCGTCAGTCCGAATATCGTATATCCCCTGCCCACTCCCAGCGACATGGAGCAGCCGGCAGCCAACACGACACATACGGCAGTGACCCATACCGCCGCCCGCTTGCGGGTGAGACCGTAGCGTTCGTGCAGGTACGACGTGGCTACCTCGTGCAGCGAGATGGTGGAGGTGAGCGCTGCCAGCGCCAGCAACAGGTAGAACATCACCGAGAAGAGATACGCCAGCACCGGCACATCGCCGAAGGCTTGCTGGAACACGTTGGGAAGCGTGATGAAGACCAATCCCGAACCCGAATCGGGCTGAACCCCTACCGCAAACGCCGCCGGGAAGATGATAAAGCCGGAGAGGATAGCCACCAGCGTATCGATCATGCCGACCGAGAAGGCGGTCTTTGTCAGGTTGGTCTCTTTCTTGAAGTATGAGCCGTAGGTGATGAGCACCCCCATCCCCACGCTCAGCGAGAAGAACGCCTGTCCCATGGCGCCCAGAAAGACATCGCTGTTGACCTTGCTGAAATCGGGCTTGAGCAGGAACGTCAGTCCGGCGCCGGCGCCCGGCAGCGACACGGCGCAGACAGCCAGCAGCAACATCAGCAGGAAGAGCGTGGGCATCATGATTTTCGACGACCGCTCGATGCCCTTCTCCACGCCGCGCACAATGATGAAGTGGGTGAGCAGCAGGAAGACGACCGCCCAGACCACCGGTCGCCACGAGTGGGTGGTGAAGGCGTTGAACGAACCGATAAAGTCTTCCGCCTGCTTACCGGCAAAGCTGTTGGTCACAGCTTCGCCGATGTACTCCAGCGTCCAGCCTGCCACAACGGAGTAGTAGCTCAGGATGAGGATGCCGGTAAGCACGCCTGCCAAGCCGATCCACTTCCAGGGGGTGCCCGGCGCCAGCTTCTGAAAAGCGTTGCCGGTGTTGGCGCGTGCCCGTCTGCCTATCACCAGCTCAGCCAGCATAATAGGGATGCCCAGCGCCAATACGCAGCCCAGATAGACCAATATAAAGGCAGCGCCGCCATGATTACCCGCCTCGTACGGGAATCGCCAGATGTTACCCAGTCCCACTGCCGAACCGGCAGAAGCCAGTATCACGCCCAGTTTGGAGCTGAATCCGGCTCTTTCTTTTTTCTCCATATCTAACTGATTATGATTCAAAAACATGCAAAAGTAGAATATTCTCTTTACTTTTGCGCGCATTTTGTGTATTTAATTGGAATCGGCGTATGCTACGTTATATAAAGAAGTATCCGTTGTCGTTGCTTATCATTGCGACGGTGACTTATCTCTCATTCTTTCGTCCTCCCTCTGTCAGCTTGGTAAGCGTTGCCGGATTGGACAAGGTGGTGCACGTGTGCATGTACCTGGGCATGTCGGGCATGTTGTGGTTGGAGTTCCTGCGCCTGCACAAGCAAGACCAGACGCCGCTGTGGCACGTGTGGGTAGGCGCCTTTGTTTGTCCCGTTCTGTTCAGCGGCATGGTGGAGATACTGCAAGCCACACTCACTACCTATCGCGGCGGCGACTGGTTAGACTTTGCAGCCAACAGCACCGGCGCTGCTATCGCCTCGGCGATCGGCTATTGGGTGGTGCGACCGCGCATGATGAAGTAGCGCATAAGTAACGACACACCCTCCATTTGAAATCATCGAACGCACATCATCGAATCCGGTTCTAAAACGAAGGATGCCTTTGCTGTTCTGAAATAGATATATACCTTTGCCGCGCAATGAAAACAGCACAAGAAGATACCGGTCGTTCTGCCGCAGTGATAGTAGCCAATGGCGACTACCCCGCGCATCCCCTCGCTTTACAGGCGCTGGCAGATGCCCCCTACGTGGTGTGCTGCGACGGCGGCGCCGACGGTTACATTGCCCGTGGCGGTGTGCCCGATGCGATTGTGGGCGACGGCGATTCACTCAGCGGCGAGAACCGCCGCAAGTATGCCCGCCTGATTCACTGCGTGCCCGATCAGGAGACCAACGACCAGACCAAAGCCGTCCGCTACCTGCTGGACAACGGACGGCACCTCATCACTATCGTAGGCGCTACCGGCAAACGCGAAGACCATACCATCGGCAACGTCAGCTTGCTCATCGAATACATGCGGATGGGTGCACAGGTGCGCATGATTACCGATTACGGCATCTTCCTCCCCTGTCGCGACACCTGCACCTTCGACTGCCGGCAGGGACAGCAGTTCTCTATCTTCAACTTCACCGCCCGCGGACTGCGCGCCGACGGATTGGTCTATCCGCTAAGCGACTTCACCGGCTGGTGGCAAGGCACCCTTAACGAGTGCACCGGCGCCACCCTGACGGTACATGCGCAGGGTGAATACCTGGTGTTTCTGGTACACAGTCCGCTGGATGCGTCATAGAAAAGCGAATCTTCGCAAATAGTATATACATCTTATAGAATTGACAGAATGAACGTAAAACTCCTAATCGCCTTCGCCCTTTGCTGCTGCTTCGCGCCGGGCACTCGTGCCGACGAAGGCATGTGGATGCTGGGTAACCTCGACAAACCCACCCGCAAAGCCATGAAGGAACTTGGCTTGCAACTCTCACCCAACCAACTGTACAACCCCCGCAAGGCATCCCTGAAAGATGCCGTCGTGAGCTTCGGCGGATTCTGCTCGGGTGTGGTCGTGTCGTCCGACGGCTTGGTGCTGACCAACCACCACTGCGGATTCAGCAGCGTGCAGCAGCACTCGTCGGTGGCACACGACTACTTGCAAGACGGCTTCGTGGCACGTACCCGCGCCGAGGAACTCCCCAACCCCGAACTCTATGTGCGCTTCCTGCTGAGCACGAAAGACGTGACAAAGCGCGTGCTCGCCGCCGTCAACCCCGGGATGAACGAGCAGGCACGCACGCAAGCCATCGACTCGGTGTCGCGCCTGATAGAAGACGAGGTGTCGTACAAGGACAGTACGCTGGTGGGCATTGTCGACGCCTACTACGCAGGGAATGAGTTCTGGCTGTCGGTCTATCGCGATTACAACGATGTCCGGTTAGTGTTCGCCCCTCCGTCGTCGGTGGGCAAGTTCGGCTGGGATACCGACAACTGGGTATGGCCGCGCCACACGGGCGACTTCTCGGTGTTCCGCATCTATGCCGACAAGCACAACCAACCGGCAAACTACTCGCCCGACAATGTGCCTTATCACCCCCGCTATGTGGTTCCCCTCTCCACCGACGGCTACCGCGAAGGCGACTTCTGCATGACCATCGGCTATCCGGGCAGCACCGAGCGCTATCTCTCCTCGTTCGGCATCGAAGAGATGATGACGGGCAACAATCAGGCACAGATAGATGTGCGCGGCGTCAAGCAAGCCATCTGGCAGCAGGCAATGGAGGAGAACGACAGCATCCGCATCAAGTATGCCTCCAAATACGATGAAAGCAGCAATTATTGGAAGAACAGCATCGGTATGAACCGCGCCATCCGCAAGCTGCACCTGCTGGAGAAGAAGCGCGGCATGGAGGAGACGCTACGCAACTGGATACGCAATACACCTGCCGAACGTGCCCGACTGCTGCCGCTCTTCACCGACCTGGAGCTGGCTTACAAAAGCCGGAAGACGGTGAAACGTGCGCAAGCCTACTTCGAGGAGTCGTTCTTCTACGCACCCGAACTGCCGCAGCTGGCGCTGAAGATTCTCAACCTCGACCTCGAAGGGGGAGAGCAGGCGCTGACGGCAGCTGTCAAGGACATCCTGAATCAGTATGCCGACCTCGACATCAACCTCGACAAGCAGGTCTTCACTGCCATGCTGAAAGCGTATCGCACGAAGGTGGAGCCTGCCTATCTGCCCGCATTCTACCAGACCATCGACACGCTCTACCAAGGCAACGACCAGGCATACATCGATTCGCTCTATGCCCGCACCACGCTTACCACACCGCTCGGCATGCAGCGCTTCGTGATGCAGGATTCGACCTTCAGCATCGTCGACGACCCGATGGTGACTGTGGCACTCGACCTGCTGATGAGCTACTTCGATATGAACAACCTCCAGCACAATGCCAACGAGGACGTGGAACAGGGCGAACGGCAACTCAATGCTGCCGTCAGACGCATGTATGCCGCCCGTAACTTCTACCCCGACGCCAACAGCACCATGCGCCTCAGCTTCGGAACGGTGGCAAGCTATGCCCCCTTCGACGGCGCCCGATACAATTACTTCACCACGCCCGCCGGTATCCTCGAGAAGAACCGCGAACACGTCGGCGACCGCGACTATTACCTGCAACCGGCGCTCCGCTCACTGCTCGCGTCGCAGGAGGCAAGCAACCTGCACGTCTGCTTCATCACCAACAACGACATTACGGGAGGCAACTCGGGCAGCGCCATGTTCAATGCCCGCGGCGAGCTGCTCGGACTGGCTTTCGACGGCAACTGGGAGGCAATGAGCAGCGACATACAGTACGATGCGGCTCGCCAACGCTGCATCGGCGTGGACATCCGATACGTGCTCTTCATCATGGAGAAGTACGCAAAAGCCGAAGCGCTGGTGAAGGAGATGCGCATAAACCCGCCCCGCAATGGATGGCTCCAGTAGAAAAGTCACTATATTTGTGCACTCAATCAGATAAATAGCAATATGGAAACAATGAATTTAGAGCTGGAACGCCGCAAGATAGTCCGTCAACTGCTTGACGTAGGCGATAAGAATGATTTGAATGAGATAGACAAATGCTTCGACCCGGAGACCGATGCAGCGTATGAAGCATTCTTGAAGGCACACATTCCCGGCATACCTTGCGGCATTGAAGCGCTGCATGGGGTGGCTGCCGATTTCGAAAAGGAGTTGGCTACGGGCAAGGTGAAAGGAAAGCCATGGGAGGAATTTGAACGCGAACTGCTTGAAAAGTATCCGGATTTATGCGAGTAATCATCAGTGAGGCGGTAGAGCGGCAAATCAATATTGTATTTGAATATGGAACGCAAACATTTGGGAAGCGGACAGCAGAACGATTAAGAAAAAGCATATATCTCCAGATAAAGCGTCTCACAGAGCACCCGCGTATAGGACACCGGGAATTTCTACTGGAAGGACATGTGGTGGTCTATCGTTCTTTGGTCGTACATAAGCATTATAAGGTTATCTATCACATTGATGAAGAGAAGCAGATTCTGTACATCGTTGCCTTGTGGGACACCCGCCGTAATCCTGCTTCTTTGGTACACGCTGTCATAACCCAACATAACAAGTAGCAATTATGGAGAATCAGGAGAATACAATAGATGCCATACGCAACAGAATCATAGAAAAGATATATCGCATAGATGATATCAAGATGTTGAGAAAGATAGGAGCAATGATTGACGAGATCATCCGAAAGGAGAAAGAGAAACAAAATAAAGAGATTAAATAGCATAGACAGATGAAAATAGCATTAATAGGTTACGGCAAGATGGGCAAGGAGATTGAACGGATTGCCCGGAATCGCGGACACGAGATTGTCTGCATCATTGATATTGATAATCCCGAAGCGTTGGCATCCGAAGCCTTCCGTGCCGCCGACGTGGCAATCGAATTTACGAACCCTGCGAGCGCGTACGACAACTGCCTGAAAGCTTTCGCAGCCGGCGTCAAGGTGGTATCGGGAAGCACCGGCTGGATAGAGAACCACCGCGATGAAATGGCGGATTATTGCACGCGACAGGGCAAAACGCTCTTCTGGTCGTCCAATTTCAGCCTGGGCGTTGCCATCTTCTCGGCACTCAATACCTGTCTGGCAAAGATGATGAACCGGTTCCCCGCCTACGACGTAAGCCTGACCGAAACCCACCACGTGCACAAGCTCGATGCGCCCAGCGGTACAGCCATCACCCTCGCGGAGAGCCTCCTTGCCAACCTCGACAGGAAGACCCGGTGGGTAAAAGAGGCTGCCGCTGCTCCCGACGAACTGCCCATCCACAGCATCCGCCAGGGTGAAGTGCCGGGCATACACACCATCCGTTACGAAAGCGAAGCCGACAGCATCAGCATCACGCACGATGCCAAGAACCGCAGCGGCTTTGCCCTGGGCGCAGTCCTTGCCGCCGAATATACTGCCGCGCACGAAGGGTTGCTGGGCATGAACGATTTATTCACCTTCTTAAACTGACGCACCATGACAAAGAACATGATAAAGAATGCCACACGCGGACAATGGATTCGCTTCGCCGTCTACACCCTGCTTTACCTCCTCTTTCTGTTGTGGGTAAAGAGCTGGCTGGGACTCATCGTCGTACCCTTCATCTTCGATGCCTACATCACCCGGATTATCCCGTGGGGCTTCTGGAAGAAATCCGAAAACAAGACCGTGCGCAGCATCATGAGTTGGGTCGATGCCATTGTATTCGCGCTGGTGGCAGTTTACTTTGTACACAACTTCTTCTGTCAAAACTACCAGATACCGTCGTCGTCGCTGGAGAAATCACTGCTGGTGGGCGACTTCCTTTACGTGAGCAAGGTGAGCTACGGTCCCCGCATCCCCAATACACCGCTCTCCATGCCGCTGGCACAGCACACACTGCCGCTGATAGATACCAAGTCCTACATCGAGTGGCCGCAGTGGAAATACCGCCGCGTGCCGGGACTGGGACAGGTGAAGCGCAATGACATCGTGGTGTTCAACTTTCCGGCAGGCGACACCGTGGCGCTCAAGAACCAGGCGGAAGATTTCTACAGCATGGCTTATGCCGCCGGACAGTCGGTTTACTCCAAGTCCATCCGCATGGATACCCTCTCGCTCGAGAAGCAGCGCATCGTGTACGACCTCTATTACGCTGCCGGCAGCCGGATGATACGACAGAACCCGCAGCGATACGGCAAGGTGGTGACACGCCCCGTAGACCGCCGCGAGAACTACGTGAAACGCTGCATCGGCATGCCGGGCGATACACTGCAAATCATCGACCGCATCGTCTACATCGACGGAAAGCCGCTGCCCGAACCGGAACACGTGCAATACTATTACGACGTGAAGGGTACCGGCAAAACCATCCCGCAGGAGTTTCTGCGCGACGAACTGGGGCTGAGCATGGAAGACCTTGCCGGTTATACACCGGGAGCCGAACAATTCTTCCTGCCGCTCACCCAAGAGGCACGCGGCAAGCTGCTGGGACGCAAAGACCTCGTGATATCGGCAACACCCACATCCTCCTTCCCCAGACACGACATGTATCCCAAGAACCTGTACAACGACTGGACGACCGACAACTACGGTCCCATCTGGATACCCCGGAAAGGCGCCACCACACCGCTCACCCTTGCCAACCTGCCCTTCTACGAGCGATGCATCACCGCCTACGAAGGCAACAAGCTGGAGGTACGGGGCGAAGAGATTTACATCAACGGACAAAAAGCCGACAGCTATACCTTCGGCATGGACTACTACTTCATGATGGGCGACAACCGCCACAACTCCGCCGACTCGCGCTACTGGGGCTACGTGCCCGAAGACCACGTGGTGGGCAAACCCATCATGGTGTGGCTCTCTTTAGACAAAGACAGGGGTTGGTTCAGCGGAAAGATTCGATGGAACCGGCTGTTCCGGTGGGTGCACTGATTCCGGGCGCACCCCGCCGGATGCGCGCGTAACGACCGGCTGCCACGCGTCAATCGGCTTTCTCTATGGCGGCGATGGCTTCGTCGATGGCGGCTATGTCATCGTCAAAGGGGTTTCCGAACCAATAGGTAATAATGGTCTCCAACAGCTGATGCATGACAGGAAGCTGTATATAGAAGTTCCATTTCCCAACATTGTCAAATTTTGAGCCATCAAACGTAAGAAATGCCTTGTCCGCACTTAACCGCGCGAAGGCATCCTCTTTCATATTGCGAAACGACTGAATACCGTTTACTGTCGAATCTATGCAGCGATAGGCTTTAATGATTTGCATGACATGCTCCTTTTTGGCGATTTTCTGCATCAATCCCGACACTTTGAGCATATCCAAAGCATCATTCGTCGACTCAACAGAAATCAGCTGAAATACGAGAGGACTGTACATGTTTAAAGTGTCACGTTGATAGTTCCCCTCATTCGACAGGATATAGCTTGCTACCCGCCGTTGATTCAGATACCACTCCTGCGCAGACACCACCTCCGCCCTGTTGGCAACCAGCTCCGTTTTTATCAATTGCATCATCTCTTTGATGTCACGCTGCGTGGCATGTTCCTGAAGCAGGTCGCTGCCGACAAACGTAATCACAATACCCAGCACCACTGCCGTGAAGTTGCTGAAGAATCCGCTCCAGTTCCACCCGACAAGGCGGATGCGAAGCCTTCTAAAAGAATGATTTTTCATGAGATCAATAGTTGTTTGATTATCAATAGTTGTTTGATGAATGGATAGTCGATTCTTTGAACGAAGCAATAGCCTTCGAGCGGCAAAAGTATTAATAATCTGCTTACATCGCGATGCGCATGGAAGTTTATCGCGATGCGCATGGAAATTTATCGCCATGCGCATGGAAATTTCCGTCTATACGCAAGAAAATTTCCGCCTATACGGAAATAAATTTCCAGCCAGACGGAAATAAACTTCCGCCTATACGGAAATAAACTTCCCGCCATACGTCGTTCAGAGCGGGGGTATTCCCCTTCTTTAAAAAAGAATCGCCGAAATAAGTATCATTATGACAGCAAAGAAAACTATATATGTATATTTGCAGCCGATTTAGCTTACATAATGACAATGACCCCCCAGAATCCTCCCATCTTGCTCATCTATACCGGCGGTACTATCGGTATGATTGAAAACCCCGAAACCGGCGTGCTGGAAAACTTCAGCTTCGAACAGCTGCAAAAGTTCCTGCCGGAGTTGCAACTCTATGCCTTTCACATCGATTCCTTGCAGTTTGACCCGCCGATAGATTCGTCGGACATGGCGCCGGATGCCTGGCGACGCTTGGTGCACATCATCAGCGAGCAGTACGACCGCTATGCCGGCTTCGTGATTCTGCACGGCACGGACACCATGGCTTTTACCGCCTCCGCCCTGAGCTTCATGCTCGAGGGATTGGACAAACCGGTCATCCTGACCGGCTCGCAGCTCCCCATCGGTGTGCTGCGTACCGACGGCAAGGAGAATCTGCTGACCAGCATAGAGATAGCCTCCGCCCGCGACGACAACGGCGCGCCGCTCGTGCCCGAAGTGAGCATCTTCTTCGAGAACCACCTGATGCGGGGGAACCGCACCACCAAAATCAATGCCGATAACTTCAATGCCTTCCGCTCGTTCAACTTCCCCGTACTGGCGAAGGCAGGCATCCACATCAAGTACAACAACCTGCGGCTTCATCCAGCCGACGTTCACCCGCAGCTCAAACCGCACTACCTGCTCGACACCAACGTGGCGATACTCAAGCTCTTCCCCGGCATTCAGGAGAACGTGGTGACCGGCATTCTGGGCATCGAAGGGCTGAAAGGAGTGGTGCTGGAGACCTACGGCTCGGGCAACGCCCCCCGCAAGGAGTGGTTCCTGAACTGCTTGCAGCGCGCCTGCCGGAGCGGCATCGTCGTTGTCAACGTGACCCAGTGCAATGCCGGAACGGTGGAGATGGAACGGTACGAAACCGGTTACCGCCTGCAAGAGGTAGGCGTGGTGTGCGGTTACGACAGCACAACCGAGAGCGCCGTCACCAAGCTGATGTTTCTGTTGGGACACGGTTACACACCCGAAGAGGTGCGTCAACGCATGGTTCAATCACTGGCAGGAGAGATTACGCTTTAGCGCCCCGTCACTCGGCGACCGGCACCACCAGCGACGGATGGATGAAGTGCGTTGCCACTGCCATCACCCCCTCAATACTGACCACCACCCGGCGGTCGTTCTTGATCCGCATCAACACCCCTTCGACGCCCTCGAAAGGACCGCCGGTGATGCGGACACGCATGCCCTTTCGCAACGTCACGTCGGCAGGACTGAGATAAACCAGCTGTTCGTCGTAAGTGCCGGCTACGGCAATAAAACTTTCCATCTGGCGGATGGGTACGATGATGGGTTGGTGTGTTTCGAGATTCATGATGTAGCGCATGGGGAGGCGGTATTCCTGCTCTTTCTTGATGACATCGAGCACTTCGCGGGTGGAGTAGATAAAGATGAGATTGTGCACCACCGGCACCAACCGGCGCACGGCGTGTTCGCCTCTCCTGATATAATCGTAATGCATGGGAATAAAGCACCTGATGCCCTGTGCGTCGAGGTGTTCCTTCAATGCCATTTCTCGGCTATAGGTTATGCGCAGGGCAAACCATTGCAGGGCATCGCCTTGCCTGTTGTTCAATGGTTGCATGTTGTTCGGAATGTCGGTGGCTCTCATCACAGGTTTTGTCTCGCCTTTGGATTAATTCTTTATTACACGGCGGCAAAGGTAAATCTATTTTCCTAATTCAGAAAAGAACGGGGAAAAGAAATTACTTCACATCCCCGCGGGCATCGCCTCCCCTGCCAGTTGCAGCAGCAACGGATGGAGATGTCCGTTGGAGGCAATGATGTGATGTCCCTCCATGAAGCGGCTGTTGCCATAAAAGTCGGTCACTTCACCGCCAGCCTCTTGCACCAGCAGGGCGGCGGCAGAGTAGTCCCACTTCCCGATAAACGATTCCAACCATCCGTCGAAGCGTCCGGCAGCCACATAGCAGATAGCCAAGGCTGCCGAGCCGTTCATGCGGATGCCCCCCACCTTGCCGTAGAGTTGCTCCAGCAGGTGTCGGGCGGTGTGGGCATATTGCCTGTAATTATAAGGAAGCTCAGTCACCACCAACGCATCGGCAATGTTGTCGGTGTCGGAGACGTGTAGCCGTTCGCCGTCGCGATAGGCGCCTCCTCCCTTCCAGCCGTAGAAACATTCGTTGCGGCAAGGCTCGTACACCACCCCCAGCAGCAGTTCTTCGGCGTTGCGCAGGGCAATACTCACGCAGTAGGGGGCGTTGTCGTGAATGTAGTTTGTTGTTCCGTCCAGCGGGTCGACCACCCACCAACAGGGTTCGTTGCGATAGACGGCAGTATCCTCCTCGGTGATAAAGCCGGCTTGGGGCAGCAAGGCAGACAGGGCAGACACTATCCGCTTCTCCGAAGCCTTGTCGACATACGACACATAGTCGTGCGCATGTTTCTCCACCACTGCCTCGCGGCGGAAGGTTCGTCGCTCCTCCTTCAGGTAGTTACCGGCATCGGTGGCAATGCCGCACACGGCGGCAGTCAATTGAGCCAAATCCAAATTGATCATCATTCTATTGTTTCGTCAGGAAACGCTCCAGCTCTTCTGCGCTCAGCTTGAGGTGGAACTGCCCTTCGTAGGCGATGGAGATGCGTCCCGTCTCTTCGGACACGATGATGGCGATGGCATCGGAGACCTGCGAGAGACCCATGCCGGCGCGGTGGCGCAAGCCCAGCTGCTTGGGGATGTCCAAGTTGTGCGACACGGGCAGGATGCACCCGGCAGCCTTGATGCGCCCTTTGCTGATGACCATCGCGCCGTCGTGCAGCGGGCTGTTCTTAAAGAAGATATTCTCGATGAGGCGCTGGTTGATATTGGCATCAATCAGGTCGCCCGTGCGTACAATCTCGTCTAACGGCAGATTGCGTTCAATCACGATGAGCGCGCCCACCTTCTGCTTGCCCATGCTGAGGCAAGCCATCACGATGGGCATAATCTCCTCGTGCTTGGCATCGGCAGGCTTGCTCTTGCTGAAGAAACGCACCAATCCGCTGATGTGGCGTTGCGACCCGAGCGTAAGCAGAAAGCGCCGTATCTCCTCCTGAAACAGGACGATGAGCGCAATGACTCCCACGCTGACCAACTTGTCGAAGATACTGCCCAGCAGCTTCATCTCCAACACTTGCGACACGACCAGCCACAACAGGATGAACACAAGAATGCCCGTAAAGACATTGATAGAACCGGACGCCTTCATCAGCTTGTACGTGTAGTAGAGCAGCAGGGCAACCAGCAGGATGTCGATAAAATCTTTGATGCCGAATTCGAAGAAGAACATGTGACAGGGAGTTATAAGTGAAACGTCAGGGAATGAACAGTTACGAAACTTGCAATTGGTTGAACAGCGCCACCACTTCCACCGCGGCTTTGACATCGTGCACCCGCAGGATGTTCGCACCTTTCAGCAAAGCGACGGTGTTCAGTGCGGTGGTGCCGTTGAGCGCCTCTTCGGGCGTGATGTCCAGCAACCGGTATATCATGCTCTTGCGCGATACGCCCACCAGCAGCGGAAGCTCGAAGCAGCTCAGCTCGTCCAGATGTGCCAGCAGCTCGTAGTTGTGCGCCAACGTCTTGCCGAAGCCGAAGCCCGGGTCGAGCACAATGTCGTTCACACCCAGCTCCCGCAGCCGCGCCACCCGTTCGGAGAGATACAGGCAGATGTCCGTCAGCAACGCTTCGTAGTGGGGATGATCCTGCATGTCCTGCGGAGTACCCTGCATGTGCATCATGATATAAGGCACTTGCAGGCGGGCGACCGTATCAAACATCCGGTTGTCCATATCGCCGGCGGAGATGTCGTTAATCATCGACACGCCATACTCTTCCACACACATCGCTGCCACGTCGGCGCGGAACGTATCTACCGAAACGATGGCATCGGGACACTCCTTATATATAATAGACAATCCGCCACGCAGCCGCCGCATCTCCTCTTCCGCGGAGGGGGAGTCGGCGCCGGGACGCGACGAGTAGGCGCCGATGTCAATGATTGTCGCACCTTCGGCTACGATTTGATGCACGCGGGCAGTGACTTGGTTTTCGGTTTGCATCCGGCTGCCGCTAAAGAAAGAATCGGGCGTAACATTGAGAATACCCATCACGCAGGGCGTAGACAAATCGAGCAGTGTGCCGCTCGCGTTGACGGAAAGAATTTTATTCATGATTGTTCCCTTTTATTTTTTGCAAAAGTAACCAAAAAAGATATTAGAGCAGGTAGATATATAAAAAAACGAATTACCTTTGCGCATAATTAGCAAGTAAATGACGAGATATAGTAACGTATGAATGCTCTTCGACGCACCCATTTTACCTTCTTTTTCTTCTTGTTTGCCGGTTTGTTGCTGCCTGTTTCGCTACACGGGCAACAGCAGGAAAGTGAACAGGAGAGATACAAAGTGGACAGTACGCTGTACGCATACTACAGCCGCTGCAAGGAGCATATTGCCTCTCCGACCGTCATTACGATGCTCGACACCCTTTTCCACATGGCAGCCGACAAAGGCGATGCCCGCATGCAGGCGGTAGCGCTCAGCACGAAGGTCGACCACTTCTATTTCATGCTGAATCCCATCGAAGGCACCGAAGACAGCATCAAGAAATATGTCAATGAAACCAAGGAGTTCGCCCAAAAGAGCAACCAGCCGCTCTACTACTATTTCACTTGGAGCCGCCTGAGTAATTTCTACAACAAGCAGCGGAAGTACAACCTGGCGCTCTACGAAGCCAACAAGATGCAGGAGGAGACCGAAGTCTCCGGCAACACCTACGGCATGCAGTTCTGCTACCAGGCGCTCTATCACATCTACCTCAGCAGGAAGCTCTACCGGCAAGCCATCACCTACAAGATGAAGGAGATAGAGACCATCCGCGACAACCAGCTGAACGACTACAACCTGTCGACCCACTATCTCGCGCTTGCCGTTTGCTACATGGAGCTGAACGAAGTCGAACCGGCAGGAAAGGCAATGGAAGAGTGCCGGAAATACATCAACAGCCAGACACAACAGGCTTCCTACCTGTGCGGCATGCTTCGCTACTACGTGGAAGCCGACCGGCTGGAGGATGCCCGACGGATATTGTCCGAGGCAAACCGCTTCTTCGACGAGCATCGCCAGAGCAGGGAACGACACTACCTCGACCTGCTGGACTACTCTTCCTATTATTACCTGAAAGCCGGCGAACCGGCAAAGGCGCTGGAGTATTACCAACGCATGCTCTCCTACAGTTCGGAAGAGGAAGAGTCCGACCACGTACTTGTAAACCGGCGATTGGGCGCCATCTATACCGCCCTGCACGACCATGAACGGGCAAACAGCTACTACCAACGCGCCATTGCACAGGAAGATTCGTTGCAGAGCGTCAATGCCGACCTGGCTGTGGAAGAGTTTGCCTCCATCCTCAATCTGGAGAATCTGGAGCAGGAGAACAAGGAATTAGTCCGCCGCAACGAAGAAATCACCTCACGCAACCGACTGTACATCATCATCCTGCTCGTAGCGGTACTGATTCTCTTCGTCCTCGAGCTGATACGCGAACGCCGGCTGAACGTGGGTCTCAAGCGAGCCAAAGCATCCGAAGAGCGCGCCAACCTCATGAAGACCGAGTTCATACAGAACATGAGCCACGAGATTCGTACCCCGCTCAACTCCATCGTGGGCTTCTCGCAGATACTGTGCAGCGAGTTCACCGACAACAAGGAGACGCAGGAGTACTCCAACATCATCGAGCAGAGCAGCAACAACCTGCTGCAACTCATCAACGACGTGCTCGACCTCTCCAACCTCGACAGCGAAGCTGCCATCTCCACACACACCGCTGCCGACGTGAGCACCATCTGCGAAGCCGCCGTCAATCAGGTGCGCCCCAAGGTAAAGGCAGGCGTGAAGCTCACCTTTACGCCCGAGCAGAAGATACTGCGCATACAGACCAGCCCGGGACGGGTGCTTCAGGTACTGATGCACCTGCTGCAAAACGCTGCCAAGTTCACCGACAAGGGGAGCATCGACTTATCTTGGCGTACCGCGCGCACCGAGCTTGGCGAGGTGGTTGTGTTCCGCATTGCCGATACCGGCACAGGCATCCCGCCCGACAAGCGCGACTATGTGTTCGAACGATTCACCAAGCTGAACACCTTCGTGTCCGGTACCGGACTGGGACTTCCCATCTGCCGCATGATAGCCGAGAAGATGGGCGGTTCACTCACCATCGACACCGCCTACGCTCCCGGCACCTGCATGGTGATGACCCTTCCCCTGAAGCGCTCTGTCGACCTGACGAAAGGCAGCGGCAAACGGCGCGCATCGGTCTGGTTCCTGCCGCTTCTCGGATTGCTGATGCCCGCCGCCCTCTGCGGACAAGAGCAGCCGGAAGCAGGCGCACAGCCGGTAGACAGCGCACTGAGCGCCTATCACCGGTATTGCGACGAAAACCGCCGCTCGCCCAAAGTCATGCAGATGACCGATACGCTCTTCAGCATGGCAGCCGCCCGAGGTAACGCCCAGATACAGGCAGCGGCGCTCTCCATCAAGACCGAGCACTTCTACTTCTACCACAAAACCGAAGAAGACAGCATCCTGTTCTATGCCAACATCGCCATGGCATTTGCCAAAAGATACCATGTCTCACGGGCATACTACTCCAACTGGAGCCGCATCGTCAGCCAGTACATCCGCACCGAACGATACAACCTTGCCATCTACGAAATCGGCAAGATGCAAAAAGAAGCCGAATCCACCAACGACCCCCGCGGATTGCAGTTCTGCTACAGCTCCCTCTACCGCATCTACGCCGACCGGCAACTCTACCGCCAGGCGGCAGAATGCAGAGAGCATGAGATTCAGATCATCCTCGACAACTTCCCCGACTACAAGAACATTGCAGGCAGCTACTACATGCTGGCGCTGTGCTACGTGGAGCTGGGAGAGATGAACAAAGCCAAAGAGGCGCTCGACAAGTCGGTGAAGTACATCGGCAACGACAACCTGCAATTCGAATACTACCTCACCACCGTGCAGTACTACGCCGAGAACAACGAACTGCCGGAGGCGCTCAACAGCATCAAAAAGGCGGAAGAGCTGCTCAAGACGGGCGAAGGCATCATCGGCGGCGAACCGGCAATCGCCTTCTACAGATACATCTACTACACCAAAACGGGCGACTACAAACGGGCGCTCGAGGCACTGCACGTCTACTACGGCAGCGACGAAGAGCACTACCCCACCGAAGCCTCTCTGGAGCTGGCAGAGACCTACGAAAGGCTCAAGGACATGCCCCGTTCCATGAAGTACTACAAGCAGTACATCCATCTGAAGGATTCGCTTTACAAACACACCGAAAACAACGCCATCAACGAGTTTGCCACCATCCTGGGCAAGAACACCCTCGAAAAGGAGAATCAGGAAATCCTGCTCGAGAAGCAGACCGTAGAGCTGCGCATGGTCTACCTGCTGGCTGTCGTCATGGGACTGTTCGTCATTGTAACCATCCTCATCATTGCCTACCAGCGACGACTCAACCGACTGCTGCGCAAAGCCAAAAAGGCAGAAGAGAACAGCAACCACATGAAGACCGAGTTCATACGCAGCATGAGCCACGAGATACGCACACCCCTCAACTCCATCGTGGGCTTCTCGCAGATACTCAGCGCACAATACTCCGACAACGAGGATACCGCCGAGATGGCAAACATCATCGAACGCAGCACCAACAACCTGCTGATGCTGGTCGACGATGTGCTCGAACTCTCTACCCTCGACAGCCTGACAACGATTGCCCCCGACACTGCCGTCGACCTCGAAGAGCTGTGCCGCCTGTGCATAGACCGCGCATCCATACACGCCGCCCCCGGCGTACAGATGCTGTTAGTGCCCCAAGGCACCTGCTACGTCATGACCAACTCGCAACGCCTCACACAATTGCTGAATCACATCCTGCACAATGCCACCAAGTTCACACCCGCGGGCAGCATCCGGTTAGACTACCGCATCAAGCAGGCAAAGGAGAAGAAGCACATCGAGCTGACCATCACCGACACCGGAATCGGCATCCCGCAGGATAAACAGGAGTTTGTATTCGAACGCTTCTCCAAAATAGATACCTTTGTGCCCGGAGCAGGACTCGGCCTTGCCGTCTGCCGCTCCATTGCCGAAAAGATGGGCGGCACACTCACCATCGACCCGAGCTATACCGGCGGTTGCAGATTTGTGCTGACAATCCCCTGGATAGCCATCCCCGAAGCAAATTAACGAGATGAATATTACAACACTCTATCAAATCTTCAAGAAATGTGCCGGCGGCGTCACTACCGATACCCGCCATTGCCCCCAAGGCTCGCTGTTCGTGGCTTTGCGGGGCGAACACTTCGACGGCAACGACTATGCCGCGCAAGCCTTGCGCATGGGCAGCAGCTATGTGCTGGTGGACAACCCCGCATGTGTGCCCCACGAAGGCGACGACCGCTACATCGTGGTCGACAACACACTGAACAGCCTCCAACAGCTGGCTAACTACCACCGCCGACAGCTCAACACGCCGCTCATCGCCATCACAGGCACCAACGGCAAAACCACCACCAAGGAGCTGATGGCTGCCGTACTCTCGCAATCGCAGTGCATCCTCTATACCGAAGGCAACCTCAACAACCACATCGGCGTTCCCCTCACCCTGCTGCGTCTGCGACAGGAACACGTGCTGGGCATCATCGAGATGGGCGCCAGCCATCCGGGCGACATCCGGCAGTTGGTCACCATTGCCGAACCCAACTACGGCATCATCACCAACGTGGGCAAGGCACACCTCGAGGGCTTCGGCTCCTTCGAAGGGGTGCTGCGTACCAAAGCCGAGCTGTACGACTACCTGCGCAACGCCAGCCAGTCCACCGTCTTCATACACCACGACAACCCCTACCTGCTGAGCCTCTCCAACCGGCTGAACAAGATATACTACGGCAGTGACGACAACCTCTACGTCAACGGTCGGGTCACAGGCAACTCCCCCTTCCTCACCTTCGAATGGAAAGCCGGCAAGAACGGCGAATACCACGAAGTGACCACCCGCCTCATCGGCGCATACAACTTCCCCAACGCCCTGGCGGCGGTCACCGCGGGACGCTATTTCGGCATCAAAGAGGAGAAAATCAACGCCGCCCTGCGCAACTACACCCCGCAGAACAACCGCTCGCAATTGGTAACGACCCCCTCCAACACCCTGATTGTCGACGCCTACAACGCCAACCCCACCAGCATGCTCGCCGCCCTGTCCAACTTCCGCGACATGGACATGCCCCACAAGATGCTCATCCTGGGCGACATGCGCGAGCTGGGCAAAGAGAGCGCCGACGAACACCGCCGCATCCTCGCCTTCGTCAATGAATGCGGCTTCGACAACGTCGTCCTCGTCGGAACATCTTTCGCCGCCGCTGCCGCCGACACTGCTTCAGCCTCCGCCGGCACTGCTGCTGCTGTTACCTACCGGCTCTACCCCGACACCCCCGCCCTCATTGCCGATCTCCGAAAACACAAACCGCAAGGCAAAACCATCCTCATCAAAGGCTCGAACAGCACCGGATTGAGCACCGTCACAGAAGAGTTATAACAGCTACCATACCAAGCTGCGCGTATTTGCTGTATGAGGCTACAGCAGCTTGCTGTATGAGGCTAACGTGAGTTCGATGTAAGAAAGGGTAATGCCGATGTACCCCTTCCGTAGCGTAAGTGCGCCCCCACCTTAGCGGATGGCTTTGATATAGTCATATCAAGCATCGTGATATA
>JAISGR010000082.1 GCA_031262995.1 Prevotellaceae bacterium
CTGGCAACCGAGGTGTCTGATGGCAAACGACATCTCGGGTGTAGGGCGCATCTCGTCGAACAGGTACACCTTGATGCCGTTGGCAGAGAAGATGTCTGCCGATATTTCGGCAAACTTACGGCTGTTGTTGCGGCAATCGTGACCTACCACGACGGAGATTTGCGCTCTGTCCTTGAAACACTTGTTCAGATAATTGGAGAGTCCCTGTGTGGCTGCACCTACCGTGTAGATGTTCATGCGGTTGCTTCCCGCACCCATGATGCCGCGCAGACCACCCGTTCCGAACTCCAGGTCTTTGTAGAAAGACTCTATCAGTTCGGTTTTGTCGGGGTTGTCCAACATCCGTTTTACTTCTGCCTGAGTTTCGGCGTCATAAGCCGGGGTAAGCCACTTGGTGGCTTTCTCAGTGACCTGTGCAATGAGTTCTTGATTATCCATGTTGCTTCTTGCTAAAGAATATATCTTTCAGTTCCTTTCTGTGAGTGAGTACAACAACAACACCTATTATTGTTACAATCACTGTTCCGACCTGGAAAAAATCTACTAATGTCATACGCTATCCTCCTTATTGTTATCTCTGTCACTTAGGGTTATCAGTACAAATCCTACGATGATGCAGAAGGTGGTAAACAGACCGCCGTAAATATATAGATTTACGTGGCTGATGCCTTGCTGCATCACTCCTGCCAGTATCACACCGCCGATGACTAACTTCGCGATGTCTAATAAGAACTTGCCGGCTGTCTCTTTTGTTTTCGTCAATCTCATCTTAAATGCTATTTAACGGCGCAAAAATAAAGAGATTATACAATACCGGCAAGCCATCAGGACATTTTATCAGGGCATTTTGTAGCGGTCGCCTGTCTGTTTGATGTATTCTTCGAGGAACTCCTTGGGATAACCCGGGCGGATGGGCGACAACGGGCGTCCCGTCACGGCATCGCGTTCGAACTTACCGTCTTTGACGCGGCGCACCACGCCGTCGTTGTACTTCACGATGAGGAACTCACCCAGCTTCTTCCATACGTCGAGTGTGTTTTGTGCGGTCATGGCGGTGTAGTTGGTGAGGAAGGCGATGGCTTGGGCAGGATCTTTCTCGTAGAGCTTGACGGCAGCGGCTTCGATGCCTTCCTGTGCGTTGTGGAACGTGGTTTCCAGCTCCGACTGGGTGGCGCGGATGTCGTCGATCATCAGGCTGTAGCGTTGGTAAGCCATGTTGGCTACCCAGTTGAATATCCAGAACGAGGACTTCCACGAGAACTGTGCATAGTCGGCTCCCTCCACGTGGCTATAGCACTCGGGGGTTTGGGTGGTGGAGCAATACACGGGGGTGAAGACCGTCAGGTTGGCATCGTCGGTACCGAACCAGAAGAGACCTCCGATGGCATCGGGCAGGTTGGCGCGCATCTGCGAAACGAACACCCATGCCGTCTGATAGGTCGAGATGGGGCGTTCGTTGAAGTACTCCACATCGTTCACCTTGAACGAGAGGGGCGACAGGCGATAGGGGGCATGATACGCGCCGGCGCCGAAGTCCTGGCTGATGTCGAGCGGCGTACCTTCGTAGTGGTCGCGCATGGCGTGCTGGATGTCCTGCACGGAGAGCTTGCGGTTTGCCTTGACGTAGAGCGGCATCGGCTCCTGGCTTTTGCCTTCGATGTAGGGCAGGAACTCATTGCCGCGGTCGGTGAACATGTTGAAGTAGCTCCACACCCGTGCTTCGCAGTAGCGCAAGCCGCCGAAGTCGAGCGGGTTGTAGGCATCGGCGAAGCTGAAGTCCTTGTTCACGCCGTTGAAATATCCCTTCTCGCGGGCAAACGAGACGACATCCGTCGAGTAGAGGCAGTTCTGCTTGTCGTTCATGTCGTACTTGTGGATGCGGCTCTGGTTGGCGTGTGCCGAGATGCAGTCGTCGGGGATGCGGACGGCTACCCACACGGCGCCGCGCATGCCGGGACCTTTGCCTATCATCTCCATGATCCACACCTCGTTGGGGTCGGCAATGGTGAACGATTCGCCGCTGCTGTAGTAGCCATACTCCTGCACGAGGTCTGTCATCACCTTGATGGCTTCGCGAGCGGTGCGGGAGCGTTGCAAGCCGATGTATATCAGGCTTCCGTAGTCGATAACGGCGGTGGTGTCTACCAGCTCGGGGCGTCCGCCGAAGGTGGTTTCGGCAATGGTGACCTGGTATTCGTTGATGTTGCCTATCACGTTGTATGTACGTGCCGCTTCGGGAATCTGTCCGAGCCGTTTGCCCGTGTCCCATTCGTAAATGTCGCGCATGGTGCCTTTGGCGTGTACGCCGGCGGGGAAGTGGCACAGGTCGCCGAAGTGTCCGTACGAGTCGGCAGAATAGGAGACGATGGTAGAACCGTCGGTTGATGCGTTCTTGCCTACGATGAGGTTGGTGCATGCCAGTGCGGGCTGCGCCGCTGTTGCCGCTACTGCCAGCAGGGCGAACATGAATCTTTTGCTTTTCATCTTGTTATCTGTTAAAAGTATTATCTGTTAAAAGTATTTCTCACTGTTGTTGTGTTGCCGCATTCGTCCGTCACGGTCAGCTCCACCACGTGCTTGCCCCGTTTGATGCGTTGGGGGTCGATGCGGTAGACGATGTTGCCGCTGATGGAGTTGGGAATGCCGAACGGGACATACTCGCCGTCTATCGTTCCGCGATAGGAGCGGATGCCGGTCTCTTCCTCCTTCACCTTGTAGGTGATGCGGCCGTTGGTGCCCCAGCGTGCGGGGTTGACGGGTGTCAGCACGGGCGGCACCGTGTCGACGGCTACGGTGTAGGTGCCCAGCTCGCGCACGGTGGTGTGCATGTAACCGTCGCGGTAGACGCCTCCCACGCTGTATCTCTTCCCTTTGCCGTCGATGCCTGCCACGTAGTACTTGGTGCTGTCCGCCGGCTGACGGCGCCGCACGCCGATGCGCAGCTCTGCCCGTTCCTGTAGCGGTATGGGGGTATCGTTCAGCCGGTAGGTGAAGGCGATGTCGTTGCTGTCCGTTGTCTGCACGGCAAAGTTCAGGTAGGCGTCGTTGTACAGGTTGCCGCGCGGCACTGCCAGTGTCAGCCCGGGTTCCTGTAGCAGGTTGGCTTTGTCCCAGCCAAAGATGTACTTTTCGCGTTGCGTCGGTTGGGGAATCTCCATGCGGCGTCCCTGGATGGTGTAGCTCACGCGGGTGGTGTTGCCCAGCGCATCGCTCAGGGTGTAGCGCAGGCGATAGGGTCGTTCCTCGTCGATGGTAATCAGTCCGCGGTTGCCGTTCGCGGCACGGAGCATGCGCAGGGTGTTGCCCGGTTCGATGAACGACTTCATGTACTGTTCGCTTGTCCACGCATTGATCAGGCGCGATTCGCGCTGTGCGAAGCGGTCGACCACGCTGCGAAACACCTCCGTCCCGTCGACTTCGAGTGTCACCGTGTGCACGCCGTAGCGGTTGTGCACGCCGTCCATGTAGTCGTAGGCGCGGATGCCGACGCCAATCACTCCCCATGCCTCCATGCCGCGGGCGACCCCTTTCCCCGTTTGCGGAAAGAGGCGGATGCCGACGGCGCGCGGGGCGGTGTGGTCTTTGACGGCTTGCCGGAAGAAGGGGAGGGGATCGATGTAGTCGCCGGTATCTGTTTCGAGGAGGTCGAGGTGCAGGTGCGGACCGAACGAGTAGCCGGTGTTGCCGCTCCAGGCTATCTGCTGCCCGGCTTTCACGGGATATTCGTCGGGGCGCGGCACAATCTCCACCTCCCACGACCGGAGGGCGTATTGCAGGGAGTCGACCCGTGCGGCGATGGCGCCCGTGAAGCGGTCGAGGTGGCGGTTGATGGTGGTGTACCGGTTGCCGTAGGTCACGTCGAGCACATAGCCCGAACCGTGTGTCACCCGGATGCGCGAGATGTAGCCGTCAGCCAGTGCGCGCACCGGCTTGCCGATGGCGCCGCCTGTCTTGAAGTCCAATCCGCCGTGGAAGTGGTTGCTGCGTATCTCGCCGAAGTTGCCCGAGAGGAGGATGGCGCCGTCGACGGGCGGCACAAACGCTGCCTGCTGCGCCCGCAGCGCCGGCGCAGCGCCGGCGGCTGTCAACAGCAGCAGGGCGCACCGGCGTGCA
>JAISGR010000097.1 GCA_031262995.1 Prevotellaceae bacterium
CTGGGACTGCCCCGCATCGTGACCGACCAAGCCGACATTGCCTGGTTCCTGCACGCCGTAGACAATCCGCACAACGGACTGACCTTCTGTGCCGGTTCACTCAGCGCCGGAACGCACAACAACACCGTCAGCCTGGCTCGTGAATTTGCTTCCCGCACGCACTTTGTACACCTGCGCAGCACCGAAGCCACGCCCGACGGAAACTTTATGGAGAGTTCGCACCTCAGCGGACGCGGACACCTCATCGACCTCATCCGCATCTTCGAACGCGAACGTCCCGACCTGCCCATGCGCGTAGACCACGGACGCATGATGCTGGGCGACGAAGACAAAGGCTACAACCCGGGCTACTCATTCCACGGACGGATGTTCGCCCTCGCACAGGTAGAAGGGATGATGGCTGTGGTACAAAACGAGATGGAGAACGAGAAAGAACAACGGTTTTAATTACTCATTATAATATGAACGAACAATTTAGCATCAAAGACAAAGTCGCCGTCATTACCGGCGCAGGTGGCGTACTGGGTGGCAGTATGGCGAAACATTTCATGCAACAAGGAGCCAAGGTTGTTGCCGTCGACATCCGCCAGGAACAACTCGACAAGCAGGTTGCAGCACTTAAGGAGTACGGCAGCGACGTGATAGGCATCGTGGGCAATGTGCTCGACATAGCCAGCCTCGAGAAGCTTGCCGACGACATCATAGCCCGTTGGGGACACATCGACATCCTGCTCAATATTGCAGGCGGTAACATGCCCGGCGCTACGCTCGACCCCGAACAGGCATTCTTCGACATGGACATTACCTGCTGGGACAAGGTGACCAATCTCAATATGAACGGAACGGTCTACCCGTCGTACGTTTTCAGCCGCGTCATGGCAAAACAGGGCAAGGGATGCATCGTCAACGTATCGTCCATGGCAGCATACAGCGCCATCACCCGCGTACCGGGTTATTCGGCAGCCAAGAGTGCGGTAGCCAACTTCACCCAGTGGCTGGCAAGCGAGCTGGCAATCAAGTATGGCGACGGCATCCGCGTGAATGCCATCGCGCCGGGATTCTTCATTGGCGACCAGAACCGTGCCATCCTCATCAATCCCGACGGCTCACTCACCGACCGCAGCAAGAAGGTAATGGCAAAGACACCGATGAGACGCTTCGGCGACATCACCGAGCTGAACGGTGCCGTACAGTTCCTGTGCAGCGATGCAGCCGCGTTCATTACCGGCGCCCTGCTGCCCGTCGACGGAGGATTCAGCGCCTTTAGTGGTGTATAACGACCGGATAGACAACTTCTTCTTACCATAAAACAATCATCATGGCTAAAATCACCAAAGAGGCTGCCCTGCTGTATCACTCGCAGGGTAAGCCGGGGAAAATCGAAGTTGTTCCCACCAAACCACACAGTACCCAGACAGACCTGTCGCTCGCCTACTCACCCGGCGTAGCCGAACCCTGTCTGGAAATCGAAAAGAATCCGCAGGATGCATACAAGTACACTGCCAAAGGCAATCTGGTCGCTGTCATCTCCAACGGTACAGCCGTACTCGGACTGGGCGACATCGGCGCCCTGAGCGGCAAACCGGTCATGGAGGGCAAAGGACTGCTCTTCAAAATCTACGCCGGCATTGACGTGTTCGACATCGAAGTGAACGAGAAAGACCCCGACAAGTTCGTTGCAGCCGTCAAAGCCATCGCCCCCACCTTCGGAGGCATCAATCTGGAAGACATCAAAGCGCCCGAATGCTTCGAAATAGAACGCCGGTTGAAAGAAGAACTCGACATCCCCGTGATGCACGACGACCAGCACGGCACTGCCATCATCTCGAGCGCCGGACTGATGAACGCCCTCGAGGTGGCAGGCAAGAAGATTGAAGAGGTGAAGATTGTGGTAAACGGCGCCGGCGCTTCCGCCATCTCGTGCACCAAGCTCTACGTGTCGCTCGGCGCCCGGTTAGAGAACATCCTGATGCTCGACAGCAAAGGAGTCATCACCCAAGACCGCACCAACCTGAACGAGCAGAAACGCTACTTCGCCACCGCCCGTACCGACGTGCATACCCTTGCAGAGGCTATCAGCGGTGCCGATGTCTTTCTGGGACTCTCCAAAGGCAACGTGCTGACGCAAGAGATGGTACGCAGCATGGCGCATCGCCCCATCGTGTTTGCCCTTGCCAATCCCACTCCCGAGATCTCCTACGAAGATGCCATGTCGGCACGCCCCGATGTGCTGATGGCAACCGGTCGCTCCGACTACCCCAACCAGATTAACAACGTCATCGGATTCCCCTACATCTTCCGCGGTGCGCTCGACACACAGGCAAGTGCCATCAACGAAGAGATGAAGCTGGCAGCCGCACGCGCCATTGCCCAACTTGCCAAACAGCCCGTGCCCGATGTAGTGAACGAGGCATACAAAGTGAACAACCTCACCTTCGGTCCCGACTACTTCATCCCGAAACCGGTAGACCCGCGCCTCATCACCGAAGTGTCGTGCGCCGTGGCACAAGCTGCCATGGAGAGCGGCGTAGCCCGCCGACACATCGAGAACTGGGACGACTACCGCGTGCGTCTGCGCGAACTGATGGGCTACGAAAGCAAGCTCACCCGCCAGCTCTACGACACTGCCCGGCTCCATCCGCAACGGGTGGTCTTTGCCGAAGGCAGTCACCCCAACATGCTCAAGGCGGCAGTCGAAGCCAAAGCCGAAGGTATCTGCCAACCCATTGTGCTGGGCAACGACGAAACCATCACCAAGCTGGCGAAAGAACTCGAACTCAGTCTGGACGGCATCGAGATTGTCAACCTGCGTCACCCCGACGAAGCGCCCCGACGCGAACGCTACGCCCGCATCCTGGCACAGAAACGTGCCCGCGAAGGAGCAACCTACGAGGAGGCGAACGACAAGATGTTCGAACGCAACTATTTCGGTATGATGATGGTAGAAACAGGCGATGCGGATGCCTTTATCACCGGACTGTACACCCGATACAGCAACACCATCAAGGTAGCCAAGGAAGTAATCGGCATCCGTCCGGAGTATAAACACTTCGGCACGATGCACATTCTCAACTCCAAGAAGGGAACCTACTTCCTTGCCGACACGCTCATCAACCGACACCCCAATGCCGACACGCTGATCGATGTTGCCCGACTTGCCGACCATACCGTGCGCTTCTTCAACCATACGCCGGTAATTGCCATGCTGAGCTACTCCAACTTCGGAGCAGATAACGTAGGCAGTCCGCTGAAGGTACACGATGCCGTGGACTACATGCAACGCAACTATCCCGACCTGTCCATCGACGGCGAGATGCAGGTCAACTTTGCCCTCGACCGCAAGATGCGCGATGCCAAGTACCCGTTTACCCGCCTGAACGGAAAGGATGTGAATACGCTGATTTTCCCCAACCTCAGTTCTGCCAATTCGGCTTACAAGCTGTTGCAAGCCATGAATACAAACACCGAGCTGATTGGACCGATACAGATGGGATTGAACAAGCCTATCCACTTCACCGACTTCGAAAGCAGTGTGCGCGACATCGTCAACATCACTGCCGTAGCCGTGATTGACGCCGTGGTAGGCAAAAAGATGGCTGCTCAATGAAGAAGCCGCTCTCCAAATCGCAATGCGTGTGCATAGTGCTGCTCTGGGCAGCACTATGCTACTACGTGTTGATTACAGTTCCGAGAATTGACGGACCGGTAGTCCTGACGCTTGCCATGTCGGCAGCGCTGGTGTTCATTCCGGTGGTAAAGTCTTTGAAGAAAAGATAAGGAGCGTTTACACCTTTCGGTATTTCTCCAAATCGACTACCGCGAGACGGTCGATGAAACCGGCATGCTTATTCACCTCTGCCTCGGCGTAATTCAGATAGACAAGCGCCGAATCGGCAAACAGCTCGGGAGCTTTGGAAGCATCCCGGATAATCAGGTGCGACATGATGCACACGGCAGCCATCTCGTAGAGGCGACGTGCTACAAAGTCGTGATATTCCTGATTTTCTTTCTCCTTCATTCCGGCTATGCTGCTTTCGAACAGGTCGTCCATCTTTCGGAGGCGCTCCATGAGCGGCTGCATGGCTTCGCTGCACGGCACGGTCTCGAACTCGCGCAAGATTGCCAGGTAGGCACCGTTGGTGACGTAGCGGATGGCAGCCACGGTTTGTAACTGCGTGGTACCTTCGTAGATACTGGTGATGCGGGCATCGCGGTAGATGCGCTGGCAAGCA
>JAISGR010000180.1 GCA_031262995.1 Prevotellaceae bacterium
ATATTAAGTTCGCCGGCAATCCATCACTCATCCAAATCATCGGCGAAGATGTCGACAAGGTCTACTTGGACAAGGTGAAAACCGTCAGCATCGACCCCGAAGCCATCGCCCGCCACAAGGAGATGAAGATTGTCTATACGCCTATTCACGGCACCGGCATGATGCTCATCCCCCGCGCCCTGAAGATGTGGGGATTCGACAACGTACACACCGTGCCCGAACAAATGGTCAAAGACGGCAACTTCCCCACCGTCGTGTCGCCCAACCCCGAGAATGCCGAAGCGCTCTCCATGGCTGTAGCCCTTGCCAAACAGATTGATGCCGACCTCGTAATGGCTTCCGACCCCGACGCCGACCGCGTAGGCATTGCCTGCAAGGACGACAAGGACGAATGGGTACTTGTCAACGGCAACCAGACCTGCATGATGTACCTCTACTACATTTTGACGCAGTACAAGCAGCTGGGCAAGATAAAAGGCAACGAGTTCTGCGTGAAGACCATCGTTACCACCGAACTCATCAGGAAGATTGCCGACAAGAACCACATCGAGATGCTGGACTGCTACACCGGATTCAAGTGGATAGCCCGCGAAATCCGGTTGCGCGAAGGCAAGATGCAGTACATCGGCGGCGGCGAAGAGAGCTACGGATTCCTTGCCGAAGACTTTGTGCGCGACAAAGATGCCGTATCTGCCTGCTGCCTCATCGCCGAGATTGCCGCCTGGGCTAAAGACAACGGCAAGACACTGTTCGAACTGCTGCTCGACATCTACGTAGAGTACGGCTTCTCACGCGAATATACCATCAACGTGGTGAAACCCGGCAAGAGCGGCGCCGAAGAGATTAAGCAGATGATGACCAACTTCCGCAACAACCCTCCCAAAGAGATTGCCGGGTCGCCCGTCGTCGTGATAAAGGACTACCAGACATTGCAACAAACCACGCCCAACGGCACCTCCCCCATGGATATGCCCGAAACATCGAACGTGTTGCAATATTACACCGCCGAAGGCACGAAGGTTTCCGTCCGCCCCTCGGGTACCGAGCCTAAGATTAAATTCTATCTGGAGATTCAAGGCAAAATGGCAACCCGCGCCGACTATGATGCTGCCCACGCCGCTGCCGAAGAGAAGATCAAGGAAGTGCGCCGGTCACTGGGAATCTGACAATCAAAGTAACACAACCAACCAGCAGAAGAGGGCGTGTCAAAAGCCCTCTTTTGGATTAGGGTCGTAGTCTACCTCCGGACTACGACCCTAATCTATTTCCGGACTACGACCCTATACTACCTTAGTATATGACCCTATACTACCTTAGTACACGACCCTATACTACCCTGGTATACGACCCTATACTACCCTGGTATACGACCCTATACTAAGGTAGACTAAGGTCGTAGTCCAAAAGGGGACTTCTGGCACATTCTTTTCTTTGTGAACAAAACAATACACACGGCGTTTATTATGCGACGAATTTTTAATAACTATTTAATCAATCAAAAACCATTATGAAGAAAATTGTGATTTCTTTCGTTCTTATACTGGGTGCACTGTACACCAATGCACAGACAGTTATTGAAGGTAACAAATTGACCGACAACTGGTCTATCGGCGTCAATGCCGGTGCCACCACTCCTCTTACACACAGTGCATTTTTCAAGAATGCCCGTCCGGCTTTCGGGCTGGAAGTTTCCCAACAGTTGACTCCTATCGTAGGTATCGGTATCCAAGGTATGGGATACATCAACACCACCTTGAGCAAGACCGCCATCGACGTATCCGATGTCAGCCTGCTGGGTAAAATCAATCTGATGAACCTCTTTTCCGCTTACTCGGGCACTCCCCGCCTGTTCGAAATCGAAGCCGTAGGCGGCGTGGGCTGGATGCACTACTTCATGAACGGTGCAGGCGATTCCAACTCCGTATCGTCGCGCGTAGGGTTGAACCTGAACTTCAATCTGGGCGAAGCCAAAGCATGGACGCTGGCACTGAAACCGGCATTGGTGTACGACCTTGACGGCGACTTCAACCGTGCCAAGAGCCGCTTCAACGCCAACAATGCCAACTTCGAGCTGACTGCCGGTCTGACTTATCACTTCCGCGGAAGCAACGGTCAACACCACCTGGCTGCCGTCAGGGCTTACGACCAGGGCGAAGTAGACGACCTGAACAGCGCCATCAACCGCCTGCGCAACGAAGTCAACGACAGCAAAGCATTGGTAGAGCGCGACAGAAATGTCATCAACACCCTGCGGCAACAATTGGAGGAGGCAAACAACCGCACCCCCATCGTAGAGACCGTGGTAGAAGAGAAGACCCAACGCATCCCCGAGATTACCGTTACCTTCAAGCAAGGCAGAACAGCGGTAGATGCGTCGCAACTGCCCAACGTGGAACGTGTGGCTTCTTACCTGAATCGTCATCCCGAAGCGGTAGTTGCCATCCGCGGCTATGCCTCGCCCGAAGGTAGCGTAACCGTAAACGAACGGATTGCACGCGAACGTGCCGAGGCTGTGAAGAACGTCCTCACCAAGAAGTATCGCATCGACGGCAAACGCATCACTGCCCAGGGACAAGGCGTAGGAGACATGTTCTCCGAACCCGACTGGAACCGCGTCAGCATTTGTACCATTACCGAAAACAGATAAGAACGAAAAGAACCCTATAAAAACTCCTTTCGACCCGACATGCGGTCGAAAGGAGTTTTTTGTATAGTTGCACGGCGTACTCCAAATATTATTGGCTACTTTTGCCGCACTCATTATTACTGAATATGCAAAAGTTACTCTCTCTGCCGTCCAATCTGGTGTCGGCTTTCCACGAACTGGAACATGCAGCTCCTGCCGAATGGTTTTGCTCTTCCGACCCGGACGGCACGCGATTAGGATCGGGCGGAGGTACCACCTGGCTGTTGCAGGCTTGTCACGGACAAACAGACACCCTCCCTTCCGAAAGACGAATCATACTGCACGCCGGCGGACAGAGTCGACGCCTGCCTGCCTATGCCCCGTCGGGAAAGATACTCACACCGATACCCGTTTTCAGGTGGGCGCGCGGACAGAAGCTGGAGCAGAACCTGCTGTCGTTGCAACTGCCGCTCTACAAACGCATCATGCAGCGCGCTCCCGAAGGCATGAACACCCTGATAGCCAGCGGCGATGTTTATATCCGCGCCGAAAAACCACTGCAGGAGATACCGCAAGCCGACGTGGTGTGTTACGGTTTGTGGGTAGACCCGTCGCTTGCCACCCGCCACGGCGTATTCGTTTCGGAACGTTCGCAGCCCGAACAGTTGGACTACATGTTGCAAAAGCCGTCGACGGAGACACTCGAAAAGCTCTCCAAGTCGCACCTGTTCCTGATGGACATCGGCATCTGGATACTGAGTGACAAAGCGTTGTCGCTACTCATGGCTCGCTCGCGCAACGACGAAGACGGTACGCTGAAATATTATGATTTGTATGCCGACTTCGGCTCGTCGCTCGGCGCTCATCCCCGCATCAAGGACGAAGCCCTGAATCGGCTCACGGTAGCCATTCTGCCGCTGCCCGGCGGTGAGTTCTATCACTACGGAACGAGCCGCGAGCTGCTTTCGTCGACCGTCGCCATTCAAAACAAGGTGTACGACCAGCGACAAATCATGCACCGCCGCATCAAACCCAATCCTGCCATCTTTGTACAAAATGCCGAGGTGCACATACCGCTCTCGTCCGCCAACGAAAACGTGTGGATAGAGAACAGCTGCATCGGCGCCTCCTGGCAGTTGGGTTCCCGACATATCATCACCGGCGTACCGGTAAACGACTGGCACCTGACGCTGCCCGACGGCGTCTGCATCGACATCGTGCCCGTCGGCAAGCGGCAATGGTGCATCCGTCCCTATCATTTCGACGATACTTTCGCGGGTGCGGCACAGACGGAGAAACGCTTTCCGGTAGTTGATTCGACAGCTGCGCTGGAAGGGATGCTCCGCGACATGCTCTCCACCCCGGAATTAGAGGCGAACGAGGCTGTCGGACGCAGCCACACCCTGCTCTCCGCCGACGACCTGATGGAGCAAGCCAATCTGCACAGACTGTACGAACAGCGCAACACGTTCCGCCGTTCGAACTGGCTGCTGCTGTCGCAAAACTACGAGAAGAGTGTCTTCTATCAGCTCGATTTGGCAGATGCGGCGCAGGCATTTCACCGTTTCGACCTCCCCAAACCCGATGTGTTGCCGACGGAAGCTCCCCGCATGCAGCGCATACACAACCACATGTTGCGCGCACAGATTGACAAACTGAACGGCGCCGATGTCCGGAACGACGAATGCGAAGCCTTCGGACTGCTGCGCGACGGATTGCTCGCCGGTCTGTACGAACACAAGATATCGCCCCGCCTGAACGTGTACGACGACCAGATTGTGTGGGGGCGAAGCCCCGTGCGCATCGACATGGCGGGAGGCTGGACAGACACGCCGCCCTACTCGCTGCTGTCGGGCGGCAATGTGGTCAACATCGCCATCGAACTGAACGGACAGCCGCCGCTTCAGGTCTACGTCAAGCCGACCCGCGAATCTCACATCGTGCTGCGCTCCATCGACATGGGCGCAATGGAGGTAGTACGCACGTACGAAGAGCTGCAAGACTACAGCCGCATCGGTTCGCCCTTCTCCATACCGAAAGCCGCCTTGTCGCTCGTCGGCTTTGCACCCGCTTTTGCCGAAACAGCCTATCCGTCGCTGGCAGAGCGGCTGCGGGCATTTGGCGCAGGCATCGAACTGACGCTGCTGTCGGCTATTCCCGCCGGGTCGGGATTAGGCACAAGTTCGATACTCGCAGCTACGGTGCTCGGATCGCTGAGTGATTTCTGCGGATTGATGTGGGACAAGTGCGAACTGTGCAACCGCACGTTGGCATTAGAGCAACTGCTCACCACCGGCGGCGGTTGGCAAGACCAGTACGGCGGCGTGCTGCAAGGTGTCAAACTGCTGCAAACCGACCCCGGGTTCGTTCAGAATCCGCTTACGCGCTGGCTGCCCGAACACCTGTTTACGCATCCCGACTACCGCGACTGCCACCTGCTCTACTACACCGGCATCACCCGCACTGCCAAAGGCATTCTGGCAGAAATCGTGCGCTCCATGTTCCTCAATGCCTCTTCGCACCTTGCCGTGCTCGAAGAGATGAAAACCCATGCGCTCGACATGGCAGAAGCCATTCAGCGCAACGACTTTGCACGCTACGGCGCACTGGTAGCGAAAACTTGGCAACAGAACAAGTTGTTGGACAGCGGCACCAACCCGCCGGCAGTGGAAGCCATCATCGACCGCATCAAAGAGTACACATTGGGCTACAAACTGCCGGGTGCAGGCGGCGGAGGCTACCTCTACATGGTTGCCAAAGACCCACAGGCAGCAATCCGCATCCGCGAAACGCTTACGCAACACGTGCCCAACGCCCGCGCACGGTTCGTCGAAATGACACTCTCCGACAAAGGATTTCAAGTGTCGCGGTCGTAAATCCAATCAGGTGCACAAATGACACAATGCACACCTAAAATGCCTTTCTGCTTACAAAAGTGCCCAATCAGGAAAAATCTGCTAACACGCATTTCGACAAAAAGTGCCTGTTTAACAATTGTCCCCGTTGTCTTCCTGTCGGATTAATCAAGCAGACAGTCGCAATAAGCAAGAAAAAAGGTCAAATGAAGTGCCTCCGTAAGCTTTTCGCCTCCGTAACCGACAATATCAAATAGTATTATTCGAATAAAACCCTTTCATATTCTAATATAAAATAGTTTTCTCAGTGAGATAAAAAGGTTATTTTATGGAGACAAAGCCTTCTTTTCAATGAGACAAAGCCTTTCTCTCAGTGAAAAGGAACTGTTTTCCCATTGAGACGGAAGCGAAAGCACCCCTTTCAACCGATTTTCGTACGCAAATATACTGGTTTCGCCCCAAAAGTATACCTTTTAAAATTCCGGAGAATTACGTCTTATCCCACTAATACATTGTAACTTACCCCTTTATTTTAACATCTGCTAACGCGAAAAATGCCCTTCGTTTCGTTTATCCCTTCCTTTGTCCGAACGAAGGGCATTTTTCGACCCCTTGATTTGACAATGTGTCACTTTGTCCTTTGCTGAAACTTTTTTCCGTTGGCTTGTCATTATCAAAATAATACCTACCTTTGCGCCGAAGAATGCAGCGATGCGGTATAATTCATGAATTTTACGAAGTATGATTATAAGCCTTGTGAGGTTTGATTCATAAATCTTGCATTATAAATTTATGGTTGAGTACCTTTAGCAAATGCCGCAATCTTCACCTTTTCGGAACGTTATAGAAATCTGGGGTTGACTGGATTTGACAGCGGGCAGAAATGGTAGGTAAGCATGCAGTGCGTCGTTGATTGGCACTTAAATCTCAGTCCTCAAAACTTTATCTGGCGAAACTCGTTACGCTCTTGCTGCCTGATCGAATCACAGTAGATCGGCTTAATCTCGACACCAGGTGTTGAGACGAGACATCACTCGAAAGCTGTTGCTCCGAAGCATTTCGGCAAAGTGGTGCAGTCAAATCGGAGATAGTTGACAGTCGCCTCGTACTATCAATGAAACTTTAGAGGATAAGATTGCGGTTGATAGCTTTGGTTCTGCCGCAGTTCGAAAACCTAAGCAAAGATAAGCATGTAGAAAGCTTATGATTTCCTCGTTTGGACGAGGGTTCGATTCCCTCCAGCTACACAGATTGAAAGAAGTAACTGATGGCAACTCCCTGATTTCCTCACGAAATCAGGGAGTTGCAGCGTTATGAGGGTAGCAAAGGACAGCAAGATTGGATGGCTTTCACGTGGAGAAATCGGGGTCAGCGGATTTTCTGGGTTGATACTACCACCAGATATCACGAAT
>JAISGR010000018.1 GCA_031262995.1 Prevotellaceae bacterium
CCGTTAAACAAACTACCGGTGATGGTCTTGAGCCACGAACGAATGTTGTAGGTGTAATTCGTCTTGAGCGAAGCTACACCGTTCCGGCTGTTCTCTTTGAGGCGACCCAAGTCGTCGTAGGTGTTGGCAAGCAAGGTTTGCTCCGAACCGTTGTTCAATTTATGTTTGGTGAAAAGCAGACGACCGGCATGGTCGTACACATAAGTGTACTCTTCGGTGGTGGTGGTACTACCGTTGGAATGGATGTGTTTGTGCTGAGTGACCTGCCCGGTAAAGTCGTAGACAAAGTACTCTTTGTCGTAACCACCCGTAAACTGGTTGGTGGATTTGGTTTGTATCACACGACCCTGTTTGTCGTAATAGAATACGGTGTACAGGTAAGAAGTGGTTCCTGCATCATCCAAGATAGCTGTTGCCGTACCGGTAAGACGACCTTTGGCATGATAGCTTAAATCCAATTATTTATTGCAAAATGTTACTTGCTCGCCGCCGCATCCGGCAGCATCTCCTCCCGGAAGGCAAGGATGGGGTGCCCTCGGCTGTCTCGTCCGTTGCTGCGGGTTTGCCCGCAGTTGCCCATTGCGGATGCCACCGTCACCCATTGCGGATGCCACCGTCACCCATTGAGGATACCACCGTCATCCATTGAGAATACCACCGTCACCCATTGAGGATGCTACCGGCTGTTAATCTTTTGACTCAGGTCGGAACGTTCGTTTTACCTGTTGGCAGTGAGAAACAGGTGCAGCTGTCTGCGATACACCCAGCAGGCGGTGAGGAAGTAGCACCCGGTTTGCAGCCACAGGGCGCGGTATTCCGTGGCGACTTCGCTCAGGGTGGCGCCCATGCTGTTGATGCGCACATAGCCGTTGATGCCGAAGGTGGAGGGAAACAGGTAGGAGAAGTAGCGCCAGCCGTCGGGTATGGCGCTGCGCGGCCAGGAGATGCCCGAGAGGAACAGCAGCGGCACCGAGGTGAAGACGAAGAGCAGGAAGCAGGTCTCGCGGTTGCGGATGATGACCGACACCGTCATGGAGAAGAAGATGCAGGCCAGCAGATAGGGCAGCAGGAACAGCGTCAGTACGCCTGGCTTGCCGATCTGAATCAGGCTGAACAGGTGGGGCACCACGCAGAGCACATACAGGCTCACCAGCACGTACACCATGAAGTAGCTCAGGCTCTTTCCCAGCACGATGCGCAGGGTGCCCCGGTAGTGCGGGTCGACGGGGATCAGGCTGTGTCCGGCGTTGCGCTCGCGTGCCGTGCCGGCGGAGAGTCCGATGCCCAGCAGCAGTGTCTGGTGGATGATGAGCATCAGCACTGCCGGTATGAGGAAGGCGGCAAAGCCGTTCTGCGGGTTGAAGAGCGCCACGTCTTCGTAGGCGATGGGGTAGGCGGTGATTTCGTCCTCCCGCCGGGTGGTGTTGCCGGCGCGGGTTGTCTTGATGTCGGCATTCATCGCCAGCGACACTTGTGTGTTGGCAAGCAGCAGCGATTTGTAGTAGAGCAATCCGCTCATGTCGCAGAACAGGCTGACCTGTGTCTGTCTGCCTTGTGCGATGTCGTCGCCGAAGCTCGCCGGCAGGTAGATGATGCCGTAGGCTTGCCGCTCCTTGAGCGCCTGCTTCGCAGCTTCCAGGTCGGCACAGTAGCGCACCACGGCAACGTCGGGGCAGGCATCTACCTTGCGCAGGTACTCGCGGCTCAGGGCGGTGTGCGAGTGGTCGACTGCCACGGCAGGTACGTCGCGCACCGTTTCGTTGGTGTAGATGAAGGCGTAAGCCAGCGGATATGCCAGCGGCACCAGCACAAAGAAGATGAGCACGCCCTGGTCGTGCAGGGTGGCGCGGAACTCTTCCATCCAGATGTGGAACAGGTCGCGGATGCCTTGGCTGAGTTGTTTACGGAACATACTTATAGTAGATGAGTGCCCGTTTGAGGCGGTGAACGATGACGAACGGCAGCAGCATGAACAGCAGCAACGCCATGTAGTTGACCCACGAATATGCCATGGGGTAGCCGTTGAGTGCCTGGTCTACATATATCAGAAAGTAGTGGCGCAACGGAAAGAGGTTGGCAAGCGCCTGAAGCACCGGATGCATCGCCATGGCGGGAAACGACAGCCCGCAGATGGAGAACGACAGTACGCCCCACAGCGAGGCGAAGCTCAGCCCCAGCCGCAACGTGGGCAGGGTGCCGATCATCACCACCCCCATGCACTGCGATGCCAGCACCAGGCAGAGTGTGGCAAAGAGCATCGGCAGGATGCCGCTGTTGCAGGGGAAGTGCAGGAACCCGTACAGGTAGACGTTATAGACAATGCCCATCCCGAAGAATATCAGCGTGTGCGGCAGCAGCTTGCCTGCCATGGCGATGTAGATGGAGTTGCCCGAGCTGCGCAGCCATTCGCGGGCGGTGCGCTCCTTGATTTCCACGCCGATGGAGTAGACGGTGATCAGGAAGATGAGCAGCATCAGCACGCCCGGTGCAAAGGTGTTGTTCAGGTAGACGGAGTAGTTGAGCCACGGGTTGTTCAGCGGGTGTGTGTCGATGACGATGGGTTGCAGAAACGCCATCGCCTGCTGTTCGGTGGCGCCCCGGGCGTAGAGGGCGGCGCGTGCGGCGGAGCCGGAGGCAAGCTCGCTCATCATCTTCATGTCGCGAAAGAGCAGTGAGCCGGCAATGAGCAGGGTGTTGTTGGTGTAGAACGACACGGTGGGCTGCCGTTGTGCCTGTGCCTCGGCGGAGGTGCCCCGCGGGATGTAGTAGAAGCCGTATATCTCGCCCCGCTGCATGGCGGCGCGCGCGTCGTTGAACGCCGGGTAGTGCGCCACGATGGCTGTCTGTTCGAAGGCATCGAGGTTGCGCGTCAGCTGGCGGGAGGTGGTGGTCATGTCTTCGTCGACCACGCCGGCAGGCATGTCGAGCGGCAAGCCCGACTGCATGAGTGTGGTGAAGAAGAGATAGCAGAACAGCGGCGCCCCCACCATGCAGAGCAGGTAGAGCGGACGCGACACCAACCTGCGGCACTCGCGCCTGAAGACATATACGAACCGGTGGTATTTGATGCCTGCACTCGCCATGATATACGCGCTCCTCAAGGGTTACTTCTCAATGATTACGCTCATCCCCGGGCGCAGTCCCGCTACCGGCTGTGTGGGCAGGGCGCGCACTTCGAATGTCTTCAGGTCGTACTGTCCGGTGGTCTTGGTGGCTTTCCAGGCGGCGTACGTGCCCAAGTCCTTCATGTAGTTGATCCGGAGCGGGATGTGCCTGTCCAATGCCGGCACGTAGGCTTCCACCTCTGTTCCCATAGTCATGCCTTTGAGCAGATCTTCGCGCACGTTGAAGGTCACCCAGATGCGGTCGAGGATGGAGATGTTCATCACCGGCGCACCGGTGCCTACCAGCTCGCCCATCTGGGGGAATATCTCGCTCACCTCCCCTTCGGTCTGTGCGGTGAGGCATGTCTCCTGCAGGTAGCTTTCCACCTCGGCAACGGCGCCTCTGGCACGTTCGACGAGTGCGGCGGCTGCTGCTTTGTCTTCGCGTTCGGCGCCGTTCTTTGCCATGTCATACTGGGCGCGGGCAGCCTTCTCGGTGGCAATGGCGGCATTGAGCTGGGCGGTTGCTTCGTCTAACTTCTGGGCGGTCATCACTCCCTGCTCGGCGAGGTTCTTGACGCGCCGGTGCGATTGCTGTGCGATGTCGGCTCCTGCCACTGCTTTCTGCCACATCTCGTAGGCAGCCTGTATCTGCTCCTGCCGGGCGCCTTTCTGTGCCTTCTCGTTTTGTGCCTGTGCCGCAGCCTGTGCCGCTTGTGCCTGCTCCAGCTTGGCAGCGATGTCGGGCGCTTCGAGCAGCGCCAGCGTGTCGCCTGCCTGCACGTGTTGTCCTTCCTGTACGCGCAGCTCCCTGATGCGTCCGGGCACCTTGCTCGATACGCGGTATTGGGTCACTTCCACTTGTCCCTGTATGATGTCGGGAGCTTTGCGCAACATGAAGAAACCTGCTACTGCCACTACCGCGATGATGCTTATCAGCGTGAGGAGAGCCAGTATCATGTTGCTGTTCTGCGATTTTGTATCCATATCTTCCTGCTTTTTAGTATTCCATGTTGAATTGTCCCGTCGCCTTGTCTAAATAGAGGCGGGTGAGCTTCACGTCGATTTGTGCGTCGATCTTTTCCGATTGTGCCGAGAGCCAGGCGGTGTGTGCCTCGAGCACGTTCGAGGCGGGTATGACGCCCTCTTCGAAGCCGAGGCGGGCATAGCGCAGGTTCTCGTCGGCTTTCTCGAGGTTGCGGGTTGCCATGACCAGCTTCGCGGCTGCTTCGTTCACTTTGAAGAGCGACTGGCTGACTTGCAGCGCAATCTTCTCCTTGGCATCGTCGAGCTGGTAGCGGGCGATGCGGGCTTCGCTTCGGGCAGCTTTCACCTTGTAGGTGCCTTCGCCCCAGCCCCAGAGCGGGATGTTGAGTGCTACGCCTACGTTCCACATACCCTTGAACTTCTTCTCGAAGCCGTTGAAGAGGGAGGGGTTGGTCATCATGTAGCTGCCTATCAGCGCCACGGAGGGGAGGTAGTCGGCACGGGTGAGCTTGATTTTCTGGTCGTATATCCGGGTAGCCAGCAGCAGGCTGCGCACTTCGGGGCGGTTGTCGTACACGGTGTGGAGGTCGATGTCGGCGTGCGCCGTCGGGGTGGGGGAGAGCGTGGCTTGCTGCTCGTCAGCCAGTACGACCGGGGTGGTCAGGTCTATGCCGCACAGCTGGCAGAGCAACATGCGTGCGAGGCTCAGTCCGTCGGCTACCTTGGTGAGGGTCATCTCGGCTTCGTTCACCTTTACCTTGACCGACAAGCCGTCGGCGCGGGTGGCTACTCCCTGTGCAATCATCTTGTCCACATCGCTCTCCAGCCTGCCGAGCAGTTGCAGATAGCTGTCGGCAAGCTTCTGCTTGCTTGCCAGCGACACCACCTGCCAGTATGCCTGGTCGGTGCTGAGGATCAACTCCTGCACGTCGCTGTTGTGCTGCTGGCGCGCCAGCTCTTCGGCATAGCCGGTGATTTTGTTGTAGGCGCGAATCTTGCCGCCCATGTACAGCGGTTGCGAGAGGGTGAGTGCGCCGGCGTACATGTTGCGTGTGTCGGTGCGGAAGGCATCGACGATGGAGTTGCCCAATTGGTTGAGCGGGGTGGCAATGTCCGAGCTGCCCAGTGTCTGGAGCAGCGCCATCAGCCCGGCGTCTTGCGTGATGGCGGGGTTCTGCGTGATGAGTTGTTCGATGCTTTGCTGCATGGCGCCGCCGACCTGTGTGCCTATCGTTCCGAGCGCCCCTTTCTGTGCGTTGCTGAGCAGTGAGATTTCTCTTTGCGAACGCATGTATCCGCCCGTGGCAGCGATTCGGGGGAGGTATTTGGTGAATGCGGCTTTGTGTTCGTAGTGCGCCGCATTGATTTTCTCGCGACTGATGAGCAGCGCCTTGTTGTGGGCTACGGCAAGCGCCCTGCAACTGTCCAGGCTCAGTAGCATTTGCGCATAACCCGGTAGCGTAATGCTTATCCATGCGAGTAAAAAGAATAGTCTCTTCATGAGTTTGTTCTTTGTTGAATAGATGGGTAGTAACGTTAATATGTGGGGTGATGATA
>JAISGR010000130.1 GCA_031262995.1 Prevotellaceae bacterium
CATCAGATAGGTCATCCACTTCATGGCTGCCATCTGTTGGTTGGCACCGGTATCTTGTTGCTGCATCATGAACTTCGAATTGAGTATCTGTGCGGCGGCCATCAACAGGCAGAACAGACTCAAGTGGTTACCCAAGAACGGAATATGGAACGGGAATGTTGCAATCGCATCGTACGTAGAGAGGTCGCTTGCCCACAAGAAACTCTGTCCGCGCAGTTCGATAGCACTCGGCACAAACATGAAGAGGGCTATCAGGATGGGGAACTGTATCAGCATGGGCAGACAGCCGCCCATGGGACTGACGCCGTACTGGCTGTAGAGCGCCATCACCTCCTGTTGCTTCTTCATGGCATCCTCCTGCTTGGGGTACTTCTGGTTGATGAGGTCAATCTTCGGCTTGAGCACACGCATCTTGGCAGACGAGATATAGGTCTTCCACGTAGTGGGGTAGATGATGATCTTCACGATCAGTGTCATCAGGAACAGCACCACGCCCATGCTCAGTCCCCAGCCTGAGAGCCAGTCGAACAGGTTGATGGTGAACCACTTGTTGATCCAGCGGATGAGCGGCCAGCCCAAGTAGACCAAGCGGTTCAGCTCCCACTTGTGGTCGCGCCCCTTGTCGATAGCGCTCAAGGTTTTGTAGTGATTGGGACCGAAGTAGAAGTGAAGTTGCGTAGGCTCGGCGCCGGTGGGGTCGAAGGCGGTGCTCATCTCGGAGGCGTAATCCTTGATGTATCCGCTGCCTTCGGGTTCCATCTTGGAGGCGAGCTTGTTCTTGTCGAAGCCCTTGTCGCTCAGGAAGACCGTAGAAAAGAACTGATTCTTGAACGCAATCCAGTCGAGCGATGCCGGTAGCTCCTTGCTGTCGTCCTTCCCGGCGGAGAGGTAGTCGGTGTCTCCGCTGGTGAGGTGATAGGTCAGTTCCGCCAGGCGGTTCTCGTACTGGTATCCTTTCTCTATCTGTCGGGCACGTTGCGACCACTCAATGTCTACGTAGCGGGTGCTTGCAGAGAGCTTGTCGCCCATGCCGTGTGCGCGGATGCTGAAATCGACCAAGTAGTTGTCGGGGTGCATGGCATATCGAAAGTCTATGTAACTGTCGGGCGTTACCGCCAGCCGCATGGTGACGCTGCTGTCTGTTTGTTGTACCGGTGTGAAGTAGTATTCTTTGGTTTGTATCACCTCTTTCATGTTGTAGAAGAGGAAATTCATCGACACATCATGGTTGCGGAACAGGGTGACCGGTGTGTGTTTGTCTTGCTCCATATACTCTTTCAGTACGACGGAATAGAGCGACCCTCCCAGGGTGTTCAGGGTGAGCTTTGCCAGGTTGTTCTGAATGGTGACGGTGTCGCTTTGACCGCTTCGTGCCCGGAAGAAGAGTGAAGAAGAGTCGATGGCTGCTACGGCGTGCTCGTTGGCAAGCGCTGCCTCCTGTTTGGCTTTCAGCTCAGCTTCGCGTTGCTGTACCAAAGCGATGGAGTCGTTGTAGCGTTTCCATGCCTCCTGCTGCTCCTCGCTGGGACGACTCAGAAAGCTAAACCCTATTAATAAGATTGCAATTAAAACAAAACCGGTGACGGTGTTTTTGTCCATAGTTCTTTTTGTTATAGTAAATATGTGGGATTATTTATCGGGAAGATTCTCAATCGCGGCTTTAACGAACGACAAAAACAGCGGATGCGGCTTGAGCACCGTACTGCTGTATTCGGGATGGAACTGGGTACCGATGTACCATGTCAGTGTCGGAATCTCTACAATCTCCACCAAGTCCGATTCGGGGTTGATGCCGACGCATTTCATGCCGGCAGCCTCGTATTCCTTCTTGTACAGGTTGTTGAACTCGTAGCGGTGCCGGTGACGCTCCTGAATGTGTTCGGCTCCGTAGGCTTCGCAGACTTTGCTGCCCTTCTGAAGCACACACTCGTAGGCACCCAATCGCATGGTGCCGCCCATGTTGGTCACAGACTTCTGCTCTTCCATAATGTCTATTACGTTGTGGGGAGTCTTTTCGTCCATCTCGCGCGAGTTGGCATCGGCATATCCCAGCACGTTGCGGGCAAACTCGATAGCCATGCACTGCATGCCCAGGCAGATGCCGAAGGCGGGGATGTTGTGCGTGCGTGCATACTTGGCGGCAACAAACTTGCCGGTGATGCCCCGTTCGCCGAATCCCGGTCCTATCACGATGCCTGCCATGCCTTTGAGTGCTTCGGCGATGTTGTCGTCGGTCAGCTTTTCGCTGTTGACAAAGTCGACTTCTACCTTGCGGTCGTTGTAGGTACCGGCTTGCGACAGCGCTTCGCGGATGGATTTATAGGCATCTTGCAGGTCGTACTTGCCTACGAGGGCAATATGCACCGGCTCCGTTTTCTGTGCTTTGTGCCACCGTTCGAGGAATTGGCGCCAGGGTCCCAGTCCGGGTGTATTGCCCATCGGCAGCCCCATCTTCTTCAGGATGGTGACATCTAATCCCTGGTCTTGCATCAGCAGGGGCACCTCGTAGATGGTGGGGGCATCGATGCTCTGCACCACGGAGTGCTCGTCGACGTTGCAGAACAGGGCGACCTTCTTGCGTATGCCGATGTTCAGTTCGTGCTCGGTACGCAACACCAGCACATCGGGCTGGATGCCGGCGCTTTGCAGCTCCTTGACCGAGTGTTGAGTGGGCTTGGTCTTCAGCTCTCCGGCAGCAGCCAGATAGGGCACATAAGTGAGGTGCACACAGAGCACGTCGCGTCCCAGTTCCCATTTCAGCTGGCGGATGCTTTCCAGATAGGGCAGCGACTCGATGTCGCCTACGGTACCTCCTATTTCAGTAATGACGAAGTCGAACTTGTACTTGTTACCCAGCAGCATCACGTTGCGTTTTATCTCGTCGGTGATGTGGGGGATGATCTGAATGGTGCGTCCCAGATAGTCGCCGCGCCGTTCCTTGTCGATCACGCTTTTGTAGATACGTCCGGTTGTGATGTTGTTGGCTTTCGTGGTCTCGATGCCCAGAAAGCGTTCGTAGTGCCCCAAATCAAGGTCGGCTTCGTGACCGTCTACGGTAACGTAGCATTCGCCGTGTTCGTAAGGATTGAGGGTACCCGGGTCGATGTTGATGTACGGGTCAAACTTTTGGATGGTAACTTTGTAACCCCTGGCTTGGAGTAGTTTGCCGATGGAAGAGGAGATAATGCCTTTGCCGAGCGAAGAGGCAACGCCACCGGTTACGAAAATGTATTTTGTTTCTTTCATTAAAATAATGAATTATAATATATGGACAATGCAGTATCCTGCCGGACTTAAAAAGCGCAAAATTATAAAAAAAAGAGGAAACGTAACCCTTATTGTACGTTTTCTAAGCATTTTAAATTACTTTTGCAGTCTCATTTTTATTCATTATCGTGATTATGAAAAGATTTCTTCTATGGGCAGTTGTAGTGGTGACAGCCCCCTGTATGGCTGCACAGCGTATGCCCGCATCGGTCTCGGCAGCAGGTTCCGAAATGGATATTGATTCCATCGCTCATATTCGCAAGGACACATTGTCTCCGCTGCTGGCTCCTTACCTCAGACTGCGGTTGCAGCGGCAACCCGATCATTCCTTCCGGTTGGATACGGTATCCCATCTATACCTTAAATATATAGGTGAATTGAAATACCTCAACGACCCCTTTACTCCCGAACGCTATCTTCCGCCCGTCGGCATCTATTCATACCGGTTGTTTGTTCCCCTCACTTACTATTACTCGCCCATTCGCAGCGCTTCGCGCATCGACTGGCACTTCGACCCGTTTGCCGGCTATGCCGGAGTGGACGATGCCGAACAGCGGCGCGCGTTGCTGCCCTATAACGAAGCCACCTTTACCGAAGCCAAACGTGTCGATGCCCTTGTCGACGGCGCATTGCTTTATGTCTACACGCACAGCGCTCCGGGAGCCATCCGCTTGTGGGAAAGCGACATCAGGCGCGCACGTGCCTATCGGGACAATCTGACGAAAGAAGCCTCGGCACGCCGCCCCGTGGCGCGATTCTTTGTGCCCGATGCCAAAACCGATGTCGCCGAAGGGGTCGACGTCAAGCTGAAACGTCCCAATTGGTGGGTTACCACCGGAGCAGGGTCGCTGCAATTTTCGCAGAATTACGTGTCGAAGAACTGGTATAAAGGAGGAGAAAGCTCTGTCAACCTGCTGGGCAACCTGCTGCTGACTGCCAACTACAACGACCGCCAGAAGGTGCAGTGGGAGAACCTGCTGGAGCTGAAACTGGGGTTGGCTTCCACTCCGTCGGACACCATACACGGATTCCTGTTCAATACCGACCAGCTCCGCCTGTACAGCAAGTTGGGTTTGCAGGCAGCCACCAACTGGTTCTACACCATGTCTGCCGAGATCAAGACACAGTTCTTCAACGGTTACAAAGCCAACAATGCCACCATGGTTTCCGCCTTTCTGGCGCCTGCCGACCTGGCAGTCAGCATGGGTATGGACTACAAGCTGAACAAACCCAAATACAATCTTTCGGTCTTCCTGGCGCCGTTGACTTATGCCCTGCGCTATGTCGGCAACGACAAGGTCGACGAAACATCCTTCGGTTTGAAGGCGGGCAGGCATACCAAGCACGACTTCGGTTCGCAGGTCAGCCCTACGTTGTCGTGGAAAATCATCTCTTCCATCACGTTTGATTCGCGCCTGAACTACCTCACCAGCTACAAGTGGACACGCATCGAATGGGAGAACACCATCAACTTCGTGCTGAACCGCTACCTCTCCACCAAGTTCTACTGGTTTGCCCGCTTCGACGACAGCAGTGTCCCCAAAGGCGACAGCAAGAGCTATTTCCAACTGAAAGAGTTACTCAGCTTCGGCATCAATTACACCTGGTGATATGACGCGCACAAAGCATCACTTACACCCGCACAAAGCACTGCTTACATCCGCGCAAAGCACTGCTTACACCCGCGCAAAGTTTAGCCTTATTTAAAGGCTGTATCCCCTCCCCCCCTGCACCCGCCCGAGGATGTGTCAAAACGCAATAGATTACCTTTGACACATCCTCATGCAGTGCTTCTCAAGACCGTGGGGCAGTCGAAAATCCTGTTTACTTATACGCCGCTTGATAGATGGATACGCAATCCTCTTCTGAGAGCGGGATGCGGTCGTACTCGAACAGCTCGCTCATGGCGCTCTTGGCGTTTAGGGTCAGCGTCATGAACTCGGAGGGCTGGATGCCGTAGTCGGACATCTTCAGGTTGGCGACGCCGCACTCTTCTTGCAGGCGGGCAAGCGCTGTGAGGAAGTCGGTCGGCTTGCTGGCATGCTCCATACCCATGACGCGCGCCATGGTCACGAAGCGTTCGTCGCAGGCGTGGGCGTTGATGAAGTGTGTGTAGTATGCCAGGCTGAGCATGATCAGTCCGGCTCCGTGCGGCAGTTCCGGGTGGTAGGCGCTCATGGCATGTTCCAGCGAGTGTTTGCTGGAGGCGCTGGCAGCCATCATCTGGTAGCCGGAGAGGGAATTGCCGAACGCCACCATCTCGCGTGCGGCAAGGTTGCTGCCGTCTTTCACGCAGGCGACGAGGTTGTGGCTCACGCTCTCAATGGCTTTCAGGGCGAACATCTCGGAAACGGGGTTGGCGAGGTTGGAGATATAGCCTTCGGTGGAGTGAAACAGTGCGTCGAACCCTTGGTAGGCGGTGTACGAGGGCGGCACGGTAAGCATCAGCTCCGCATCTACGATGGCGAGCACGGGCACCATGTCGAAGTAGCCGAAGCCGGTCTTCTCGTGCGTCTCGGGGTTGGTGATGACAGCGGCGGCGTCGACCTCAGAGCCGGTGCCTGCCGTTGTGGTGATGGCAACCACGGGCAGCGCCTTGCCCCGGCGCGGCAGGTTCTTTCCGGTGCCCGACGGCACGAAGTCCCACAAGTCGCCCGTTTCGTTGGCAAGCATGGCCATTGCCTTGGCGGCATCCATCACGCTGCCGCCGCCGAGGGCAACAACGAAGTCGCAGTTGTTGGAGCGGGCAAATGCGGCGCCCTCCTCTACAACCGACTTGAGCGGGTTGGGTTGCACCTTGTCGAAGAGGCAATAGGCAACGTTTGCCTGTTCCAGCTGTTCCTGCGTGCGATCCAGATAGCCGTTGACGCGGGTGGATTTTCCGTTCGAAATCACAATCATCGCCTTCTTGCCCGGCAATGCCTGCTTGTGAAGCAGATTTAATGTCCCTGCACCGAAAAGGGTGTTGGTGGGAAGATTGAATTGATACATGTTGTTTCTTTTTTATATTTGGATTATACTTGAAAGCAGATATGTGTGTCCGTATGCCTTGCATGGGGCGGATTGAACCCCTGACAATGCGATTCCGATGCAAAAGTAGTGTTTTCCTTTTTCACTTCATCCTATTTTACCCGCTCAATGATTGTTTCACGTTTCTACCGGGTTGGGAGCAGCCTGTAGCCTCATTGGGAGCAGTGCCTTGTCTCATTGGGAGCAGCGCCTCGCCTCATTGAGAGAAACCCGGTTCGGTCATTGGAAACAGGTACCTGGAAGCACGATTCGGTAACGCTTACTGTCCAGCGTCATTGGACAACCTGTCCAACGTTTCGGGACAAGCTTGTCCAACGTCTTTGGACAGGTTGTCCAATGACGCTGGACAGTAAGCCCTATTTTGATGCCTACAGCGAAAAGCCTTTTCACTCATTCCTCCCGAGAGGAGAGCGAAAAGGCTTTCTTGAAAAATATAATCATCATTAGCAAATAGATGCATCAGAACGGACGTCCGCCGCCGCCGGGACGACCACCGCCGGGTCTGCCGCCACCGGGAGGCATTCCTCCGGGAGGCATTCCCATTCCGCCGCCAAATCCGCCGCGCTGCATCTGCTGCATCTGTTGACGGGCTTCCTTGCTGCCGAAGATGTTCAGGCGGTAGATGAAGTGTACCATCACATAGCTGTTGATGGAGTTGTAGATGGTTACCTGCCGATTGGTTGACGAGAACGAACGCATGATGTTGCTCTGCTGGGCAAGGATGTCGTTCCATTCGAGGCTGATGCTGGCATTTCCTTTGAAGAAGCTTTGTGCAAGCTGCGCATTCCAAATCCACTCGTCGCGGTTCATGTCGGCTTGACTGTAGCCACGGCGTGCCTGGTTGGTAATATTGGTGCTGACATTCATACCCCAAGGCAGGTAGATGGTGGTGTTGGCGCCATAAGAAAAGGTGTACGGTTCCTGATTGCCTATAGGCAACAGTTTGTTGCGCTCGAAAGTGTAGGTCAAACTGGCATTCAAGCCGAACTCAAACCAGTCGTTGCGATAAGCACCGTTGAGGCGTTCGCTCAGGTTCAGGGTGGTAGCCGTATTTTTTACATCTTCTTCTCCTACGTTCAGGTACGACACACTGTTGTTGTAACCGCCATTGGTAAAGGCACCGATGGTAAACTTCTGGTTCTTCAACGCCGTGTTGAATCCGAAACCTCCGTTCACGTTCCAGTTACCGTTGATATTCTTAGGGGTGATATATTGTTTACCACCTTCTTCTAAACTGTATCGCATACTGTTGGTGATGCTGTTTTGCGTGGCATTGAACATGGCGTTGGCAAAGATACCCTGCTGCTTCTCGCCGTCGTACGTATTGAAGGAGAGATTGGCATTGTGGCTAAACGACGGTTTCAGTCCCGGATTACCTATACGGACATTGTTCGGATCTGCATCATCTTCTATTGGTAACATATCTGCCATATCGGGTTGGCTGGGGCGACCGGTATAGCGGAGGCGCAACTGGCTCACTTTGGAGAAGCGGTAGCGCAAGTCGATATTCGGTGCAAAGTTGAACACATTGCGTTTGACGGTTATATCATTGTCACCTCTCTTATATTTCAACTCTGTGGTTTGCGGGCGGAACTGCATACCGGCGTTGAGCTGATACTTCTCACGGATGAAGCGAAACGATATTTCTGCATTGTGCTCGTATGTAATGTATTTGGCATATTTCGATTGCGTAGAGTCAGGATTAGCCTGATAATTACCGAGCGGTTGGTCAATGCCCCAATCCTCGGACATGGTATAAGCTTTTCGGTCGCTCTTGTTGATCGAAGGCGTGAATTCATAGCGGAATTGGAGATAGGTGGACTTGGCAATGGGTTCGCTATATGTGATACCCACTGCGTAGCTCTGCCTGGTGGTGGGCGTTTTAGTGTACCGGTTCATGGTAGTATCGGGTCTGATACCGGTATAGTAGCGGTTTTCCGATTCGCGGCGTTCCTCACTGTTGCCGTCGTTGTACGAGTAGTTAGCAATCAGGGTGAGGTTCCGACCGTTGTTGCTCAATTTGCGGTTGACCTGCAACCGTCCGCTTGCCGACAGCGAATTGCTATTGCTTCTTGTCTGACCATTAGCAGCGTTGACAGCGAGTGCCTTCAATGCCGGATTACCTTCCAAATCTTCAAAGGTCAGGTAGCTGTTAGGATCAGCTACGGCACCGAGCGGGTCGTCGCTGAAGCTTGCGTTCTCCGATAACGAATAATTATTGTTCTTTCCGTACGAGAAGTTGGGACGGAAGATGATGTTGGTCATCGTGTCCGGTCGCCATTCCATGCGGAAGTTGACAAAGATATTGTTGCCTTCGGCAAGCGCCGTGGAGTTCGAATTAGTAAAAAGGCTTGTATATGCGCCTTCATTATTTACCGTCTGCGACGTTGAGTTGATGGTTTTCGAATCCGTATTGCTGTGGTTGTAGCGCACGCTACCTCCCAAATCAATCTTCTTGCGTTCGATGGCGAAGTTGAATCCTCCCATTTTGGGAGCGCTCAATCCCCGGCTGCCGAAGCGCATGCCACCGCCGCCGCCGCTCGAGAATCCCTGTCCGCCCACGTTGTTGGCGGAACCGATCAAGGTAAATTGAGTGGGTTCGGCACCTATCATCATGTGGTTGATGGTGGCGCGTGACGTATAGCGGTCTTTGGTACCGACACCTGCGTCGATATTACCGGTCCATCCGCGTCTCATATCTTTCTTGATGCCCAGGTCGATGACGGTCTCCTCTTCGCCGTCGTCGATGCCGGTAACACGTGCCAGGTCGGACTGCCGGTCGTAGGTTTTCAATCGATCTACCATCTCTACGGGCAGGTTCTTCAAGCCGGTGGCGATATCGCCGTCGAAGAACTCTTTACCTTCGACGAGCAGCTTGGTCACGCTCTTGCCGTTGATCTTGATGTTGCCCGAATCATCTATCTCGGCGCCGGGCAGTCTCTTAATCAACTCTTCGAGCATGGCTCCCTCGGGGGTACGGTATGCCGCAGCATTGAAGATGATCGAATCTTCGACAACCTGTACTTGCGCCGCCTGGGCGGTTACGACAGCTTCCGCCAGCAGTACGGCATCGGTTTTCAGCGTCAACGTACCTACATTCTTGTCGGCAGTGAGTTGAAGCGGAACAAATTGGGAGAGGAACCCGACGTACGATACCTTGAGTACATACTTGCCTGCCGCTACTTTAGGCAGGGTGAAGTAACCTTCCAAGGAAGTGGCGTTACCTGCAACATAAGTACTGTCGGGCATCGACAATAACTGCACATTGGCTTGTACAGCCGGCTCTTTGGTGTCACCTTCGAGCACCCGTCCGGTCACTGTGATGTTTTTCGTCTGTGAGAAAGCAAAGAGGGAGGTTGTTAGTAGCAACACCGTCCCGATGAGTGATTTAAAATTCATGCGCTTGTTTTTATAAAAAACTAATACCTAATTGTTAAAACTACGGTTACTATGACGAGCGCACGTTGGAAAAGTTTAATGCGACAAAGAAAAAAAATGATTTTTAGGTTTGTTTATGATGGAAGAGGCGCTTGATGGCAGCCCGCTTGTTGCCATATTCCAAGCATAGTACGTTCACTAACAGAAAGATAAGAAACGACGAGGTGTCGACCGAAAAAATATCGCTTTTCCACACCCGCCACAACATTCCGCCGAAAATAAACAGCACCGTCAGGAACATGGCGTTGCGGGTGGCAGTGGCGCGAATCTGTTCGGCTTCGGCATTCTCTTCTCCGGCAAGGGCAAACAGAATCATCAGTGCGCCCACCATCATCAACAGTTTGGAACACTCTTTATAGAACAGCAGGTTGGCATCGGTTACCCGTCCCATCATCCACATCAGGAAGGGGAGGAAGAGCGCCAGTGCAATGATGCCGTAACCCATCGGGCGGCAGAAGGTGGGGAGCAGGGCTTTCATTTGTTATAATGATTGATAAGTTTGGCGGCAAAGATAGCTCATTATCGCAATAATCTCTATTTTTGCACCTCCGTTTTCTTACAGAGCGCTTTAATTATTCCTGCCGTATGAAACAAGAAGTTATCCTTAGCCGGGCGTTGGCTACCGATTTGAACCGCGTTGTGCAACAGCATCCGTCCGACCAACTTTTCCTCCTGACCGATGAGCAGACACACCGGCTCTGCGCACCGCTGCTGTCGCCGGTCATCACTGCCCGGGAGATCGTGATTCCTGCCGGTGATGTGCACAAAACAGTCGACACCCTTGCCTCCGTGTGGCAAACCCTGAGCAACGGGGGAGCTACGCGCCATTCGTTGCTCATCAACCTGGGGGGCGGCATGGTGACCGACCTGGGAGGATTTGCCGCCTCTACCTTCAAGCGCGGCATTGCCTATATCAACATACCGACCACACTGCTGGCAATGGTCGATGCGGCGGTGGGCGGCAAGACCGGCATCAACTTCAACGGATTGAAAAACGAGGTGGGCGTCTTCTCTCCCGCGGCGTGTGTATTGATTGATACCGGTTTTCTGCGCACGCTCGACCGCCCCAACCTGCTGTCGGGCTATGCCGAAATGCTGAAGCACGGACTTATCAGCAGCGAGGCGCATTGGGCGGAGTTGCTCAACTTCGAAATAGCCGGCAACGTAGATTACGATGCCCTGAAGACAATCGTGGGCAGGTCGGTGCAGGTGAAAGAACATATCGTGGCACAAGACCCGTTGGAGCAGGGATTGCGGAAGGCGTTGAATCTGGGACATACCGTGGGACATGCGTTTGAAAGTCTGGCGCTGAGTCGGCGGCAACCGGTGCTTCACGGTTATGCGGTGGCATGGGGATTGGTGTGTGAACTCTATCTGTCGACCATCCTGACGGGCTTCCCCGTGGAGAAGATGCGTCAGACCGTCGGCTTCGTCAAGGAGCATTATGGCGCTTTCGATTTCGACTGTCACCGGTACGACACGCTCTACGAGCTGATGACGCACGACAAGAAGAACCATGCCGGCATCATCAACTTCACCTTATTAAAAGATGTCGGCGATATGAGCCTTGACCATACCGCCGACAAAAAGTTAATCTTCGAAATGTTTGATTTCTATCGGGAGACCATGTAGGAAAGAGAGACCTCTTTTTACGCTTTCGCTTCCTTGCCGGCACTCTTTGCCGGCGCTGCCTTCTTTGCCTTTTCGATTTTACCCTTTAGTTTCTCTACCTGCTGTTGCAAATCCTCAATCTCATGTCCCTGATTGTGGATGGTGGTGAGCAGGGC
>JAISGR010000016.1 GCA_031262995.1 Prevotellaceae bacterium
GCCCAGCAAGGGGAACACGAGCCAGGCAAAGATGCCTTGGGTGAGCCAGAAGCTCTCCCAAGACCACTCTTTCACTTTGTTGATCGGCACATACGAGCTGCTTTGCCCGAAGCTGCCGACCGCAATAATCAGGAGACCGATGAGGATGTCCATTATCGTTTCGAGGTCACTTCCCGTTCATATTTCTCTATCTCGCCGATAAAGGCTTCGCCCACGGGGACATTGTTCTTCAGGCAGAACATATCCCACACGGCGTTCCAAGGCAACGACTTTGCCTCTTCGAGCAGCGCCAGACGCTGGAAGTATTGTCCGTCGGCTTCGTAGCGGCGCAGGGTGTCGAGCGGTTCGAGCAGGGCTTGCAGCATACATTTCTGCGTGGCGCGGCTGCCGATGACGTAGGCGCCGATGCGGTTGATGGAGCCGTCGAAATAGTCCAGACCGATGTGTACGCGGTCGAGGGCGTTGCAGCGCACAATCTCTTTGCAGAGGTCGAGGGTGTCGTCGTTCATGATGGTGACGTGGTCGCTGTCCCAGCGCACGGGGCGGCTCACGTGCAGCATCACTTCGGGGATGAAGAGCAGCAGCGACGAGAGCTTGTCGGCTACGCTTTCGGTGGGGTGGAAGTGTCCGGTGTCGAGGGTAACAATCTTTTGGCGGGTGGCTCCGTAGGCGATGTAGAAGTCGTTCGAGCCTACCGTGTAGCTCTCCAGCCCGATGCCGAAGACTTTCGACTCTACGCAGTCGCGCATGTGTGGGTAGTCGACGGCGAAGATTTCGTCGAGCGACTGTTTGAGTAGGTCGCGGTAGTACATGCGGTTGACGGTGATGTCTTTGCTTCCGTCGTGTACCCAGAGGTTCATGATACAGGGGTCCGCTTGGCGCTTGCCCATCTCTTCGGCGATGGCGCGACACCGTTTGGTGTGCTCAATCCAGAAGTCGCGAATCCCTTTGTCGGGGTTGGCAAGGGTGAGGTCGCCGCTCTTGGGGTGCGAGAAGGAGGTAGAGTTGAAGTCGAGCTTCATGCCGTTTTGTGCCGCCCATTGCATCCAGCTCTCGAAATGCTTCGGTTCCACTTGGTCGCGGTCAACAAACACGCCGCCGAAGTCGCCGTAGATTTCGTGGAGGTTGAGGCGATGGGTGCCGGGGATGTAGGCGGCTGCTTGGAGCAGGTCGGCGCGCAGCTCGTCGATGTTGCGGGCTTTGCCCGGGTAGTTGCCGGTCGACTGTATGCCGCCCGTCAGGGCGCCGGTCGATTCGAAGCCCGACACGTCGTCGGCTTGCCAGCAGTGTAGCGAGAGGGAGACGCGTTGCAGGGCGTCCATTGCGAGGTCTGCGTCGATGCCGATAGCGGCATAACGCTCTTTAGCCACCTCATAGGCTTTCAAGATAAGTTCTTCTTTCATGATACGTTTGAAATGATTAATCAGTGAATTGAAGGCGCAAAAGTACGTCGTTCCGTACTGTTTGTTTGCGTTACTTTTGACATTAATCGTATTTGTTTTGTTGGAAAGCGTTATCCCACAAGTCGGTATCTTCGGGTTGGAAGGTTTTCAGGGGGACAGAGGAGCGGATGAGTTGTCGCATGGAAGCCACGTCGGCGGCTTGTCCGGCGGCGATGGCCTGCACCATGATGTTGCCGATGGCGGTGGCTTCTGCCGGTCCGGCAATCACGGGTATGCCGATGGCGTTGGCAGTCCATTGGTTGAGGAGGTCGTTGCGGCTGCCTCCTCCGATGACGTGGAGCACCTCTATGGGGTGTTCGGAGAGGGTACGCAGGTTATCCAGCACCTGTCGATAGCGCAGGGCGAGGCTCTCGAAGATGCAGCGGGTGAATTGTCCGTGGGTTTCGGGCACGGGCTGTCCGTGTGCGGCGCAATAGTCGCGTATTGCTTGCGGCATGTGCGTGGGGTTGGCAAACGACGGGTCGTCGGGGTTGATGATGCTGCGGAACGGCTCGGCGGCGCGGGCTTCGCCGATGAGGGTGTCGTAGTCGGTCTCCTCCCAGTCGGCGCGGCAACGCTCCAGCAGCCACATGCCGCAGATGTTCTTCAGCAGGCGCACGGTGCCCTCCACGCCGCGTTCGTTGGTGTAGTTGAGCAGGTAGGCTTCGTGGGTCACCACGGGTTTCTTCACTTCGACGCCCATGAGCGACCATGTGCCGCTGCTCAGGTAGGCGAAGTTCTTGTCGGCGGCAGGCACGGCAGCCACCGCCGAGGCGGTGTCGTGTTCGGCGACGGCGATGACGGGCACGGCGCCCAGTCCGGTGCGTTGCTGCACCTCTTCGGTGAGCGTGCCCACGGTGGTGCCGGGCAGGACAATGGGCGGAAAGGTTTCCCTTTCCACGTGTACCTTATACAGTATCGCGTAGTCGAACTCCATGTTGTAGGCGGAGAGGCACTGCGAGGTGCTGGCGATGGTGTATTCGGTCGCCATCTTCCCGGTGAGCAGATAGTTTAGGGCATCGGGTATAAAGAGAATCTTGTCGACGGCGCGGAAGGCGCTGTCGTTGCGCCGCCACAGGGCAGCCAGTTGGTAGAGGGTGTTGAAGTCCATGATTTGGATGCCTGTCCACGTGTAGACCTTGTCGCGTGCAAAGTGGCTCTTAAAGAACTCTTCGGGCATGCCCACCGTTTGCGGGTCGCGGTAGGAGTAGGGCAGGCGGAGCAGCTCTCCGTCTTTGCCGAAGAGGGCGAAGTCCACGCCCCACGTGTCGATGCCGATGGAGGTGATCTGCACCTCTTTCCGTTGGGCGACGGCTTTCAACCCTTCGATGATTTGCCGATACAGTTCATACAGGTCCCAGTAGTAGTGACCTCTTACTTGTATCATACGGTTGGGGAAGCGATTCACCTCTTCCAGCTCAAGCCCTTGCGGGGTGAAGGTTCCCAAGATGGTGCGGCCGCTGGTTGCGCCCAGATCGACGGCGAAGAATGATTGTTGCATGATGTAGAGAGATTAATGTTATATATATAATATGGTGTAAATATCTCCGTGAGCGCAGGAGTGTGTATGATTCGTTACGCCCGACGGACGGTGCGGGCAAAAGTAGTGCATTTTCTGCAATATCCGACAAATAAACCGCATCCAAAAACGTCCGCTACTCCGATTTCAAAAAAAAAGAAACGGTTAAATCAAGTTTTTATATGGAAAAGTTTTGTTTATATGATTCTTATCTTTAAGTTTGCGCCCACGTTATGAAACTTTAGCACCGAATTGCTACCTTGTTAACCGCTTAATAACCACTCTATTTTTCCTTTTTTACGATATATTTCACCAGCGTTTGAGCTATACCAATGTTATAACCCGAAGCAACCGTGTCTATGTGTGTACTACTACTAATGCCGTTGTTTCACAATTTCGCGACTTATGAAACATTTATTACGATTGTTATTGTGCATGTTGCTGTCACTGACCACTGCGTCTCTCTATTCGCAGGAACTGACAGAGAAAGAGCAAAAAAGGCAGGCTGAAGAGCAAGCCAAGCAAGAGAAAGCGAATGCCAAACAAGAACGAAAGAAAAAGAAGCGTGCCGAAAAGGAGGATAAAGACGCAGCGCTTCGCGCCAAGTATGAAGCGTTCTTGGAAGCTTACCAGCCCGAAGAGGCTACTACCCAGAGTGTGGATGCTTTTTTTGAAGAGGCAACCAAACTGAAGCAAGACGGAGTTACCTTAGACGGTATTCTCAAAGTCTTCAACAAATTCTTCGCCGCCGCCGATGTCGCATCGGGCAATACTGCCGTCAGCACGGAAGGGCAGAAAGAGCGGTTCTACAAGCGTGCCGACAACATCTTCGCCATCATGTCGGTCATCGTTAAGCGCAATCAACTCATAGAAATGGTGCCCCAACCCTATTTCGACGAAGAGATGGGGGTGAACGATACCACGTGGGTGGCAATGAACCGGAACACCGGCGAGGAGTTTGCCAAAGGAGACGCCACGCTCATCTACGGCGTGTCGCTCGCTGCCGCCTCGGGCGCCGGGCTATTGGCTGCGCAAGCGGCAAAAGACTTTCCCGCACTCCTCAAATCGCTCAAGTCGTCCGGTCTGGCGGCGATTGCCGAGGTGCCGAAGATGGTGAAGACCGGCGCCAACATCACCATGACGGTGCGCGTACTCCCGCTCATCGTCAGCCAAATCAAAGACAATCAGGAGAAGCTGGCGTATAAGAAAGCCAACGAGGCGCAAGACGGCGATGAGACGCCTGCCGATGACGCCGACGCACCTGCCGCCGAGGCGCCCGCCGGCGACGCGAATACGGAATAGTCCATTTCTTATACATATATTATAAGGTATCTCTTTATGAAACGATTCGGATGGTTTTCCCTGTTTCTCCTGCTGACGCTTACCCTCGCCGCACAAAGCAAGGGTAAGCGCGGCATGACCCTGCGGGTGGTGGGCATCACCGTCACCGACCCCGACTTGGTACGCACTGCGCAGGAGCAAGAAGCCCAAGGCAACACCCGCCCGAAGGCGCTGATGGCAGGCTACGCGCAGAGCGTGCGCGCCAAGCTCGACGAGGTGGCAAGCAACTGCGGACGCTTTGAACTCTCCGACCGCAAGACCCTCGATTCGCTCAGCAGCGACACCGAAGACCGGCTCTTCATGTCGCTCTCCAAAGAGGAGCGCATCCTCTATATCTCCACCCGTCAGAACGACTATGCTCTGAGCGGCGAGCTGACCGGCTGCCAGTTCACCCGCAGGGCAGGCGGCGCCGGATGGAGCTGTGTGCTGCGCCTCAAGCTCACGGTGAGCGACGCCCGCAACCCGTCGGCTCCTGCCATTGCCTCGCGCGAGTTCGTGAGCAACATCAAGCAGACCAAGATTCGTCCCGACCGCAGCAAGGCGTGCCAAGAGGCGCTCGCTACGCTCACCGAACCCGTCACCCAGTTCTTCCTCGGCGTCATTCCCGCCTACGGGTTGCTCGATTTCGAGGCAGACCGATACGTGGTCACCTGCGGCAGCAGCCAGAGCATACGCAAAGGAGATAAGTTTCAAGTCTCCTACGTGCGCTACACCGACGGCGGACGCCAAAGCGACGTGGTGGGCGTGGTAGAGGTGAAGGAGGTGCGCGCCGAATCGTGCATCGTCTCGTTCGACGAGGGGAAGCAACGCATCCTCGACCTGATACCGACTTTGGATATGAACAGCTTCCTGCAATGCAGGCTGCTGTTACTATGAGCTTCCTGCCCCGTGCAGGTTGCTGTGATTATAATTGTATCATCAAACACATAAGCGTATGAAGAAAATTATCCTTATCCTACTGCTCAGCATCGCCACAGGCGGCGCCGGCTACGCACAAAAGGTGAAGCCGGTCAACTACGGCGGCTCGGTCAACCTGCTCGAAGTGAAAGGGCGGGGCAGCAATGCCGTGCTCACCTTGCGCACGCTGGGCTATGGCAAGAACGACGCACTGGCGCAGGAAGATGCCGAGGTGCGCGTCATCCGTGCCCTGCTCTATCAAGGGTTCTCGAAAGATTACCCACCCGTGATCACCGTCGGCGAAGCCGAGGCGGAGCAGAAGAGCGGCGGTCAACTGCAAGCCTTCTTCGACAACAAAGCGTATAAAGACTGCATCAGCGGCGTGCGTCCCATGGGCAAGCTCGCCAAGGTCAAGGGCGAGAAGGTGAAGAAGAAACCGTTTGACATCACCGTCAATTACTACGTGCTGAAGAACAAGGTCAGCGCGATGAACATTGACTCTTTCGGATTTTAGCGTATGAAGAGACTTATCATTTCCCTGTGTGTGCTGGCTGCGTGGTCCCTCGCTGCGCAAAACACCTTTCAGGCGCGCCAGCCCAATGTGATTGTGGTGCCCTACGTAGCCCCCGGCGACAATGAGGGCGAAGCGATCCGCGCTGCCATGAGCGAAGATGCCATCCCGCTGGCGCTGTCGATGATCAAGGAGCAGTTCAACCTGCGCAAGTTTCCCACCATCGACTTCCAGACGGAGTATCAACGGGTGCAAAACCGGGCGCTGACCGCCTCGGCTGCCAACGCCAAGAGTTCCACCCTGCAAGCCTACGTCGACGGGGCACGTGCCGACATCTACGTCACCGTGCGCATCGACCAAGAGGAGTTTGCCGGCGGCGCCGCGAGCGTCACCGTCCTGATGGAGGCGAAAGAGCGCGAAACGGGCTTCTCGCTCGCCAACGCCAGCCTCGTGAGCGACCGCTTCAAAGCGAGCAAGAAGGAGCTGACGCAGTATGCCCTCGAAGGCATTCAGGAGAACTTCTTCAACCAACTGGGACAGGCGTTCAACAACATGGTGACCAACGGACGAGAGGTCAACATCGTGCTCAACGTCGACGCCAACTGCGACCTCGACCTCATGGGCACTGCCGTAGGCTCCGAAGGGTTGTCGGTCGAGGAGAACCTCACCGAATGGGTCGCCGAGAACGCCTTCAAAGGCAACGGCGAAGTGCGCGCCTCCGACACCGGGCTGAACGTCTACATGCGTGTGCCCGTCTACGACCCCGAAACGGGACGACCCTACCCCATCTCACGCGCCGGCACGGCATTCATGCGATACCTCAACAAGCTGCTCGAAACGACCGGCTACAAGGTGACGCGCAAACTCTCGTCGGGGCAGTTGATGGAATATATTGTCAATTGAAAATTGAAAATTGAAAATTGAAAATTAGCTGTGCAGCCCAACTTCAATTGAAAATCCGTGGTCATCCGTATAATCCGTGTCATCCGTGTGCCATAGCGCCTCATCGCGCCAGCCTAATTTTCAATTTTCAATTTTCAATTTTCAATTTCTCCAAGTTTTTAATATTTAAGTTTATGAAGAAGATACTATTTCTGCTTGCAACACTGTTCTGCGTCCTCACCGCAGGTGCGCAGACCATCCACTTCTCGGTTGGGGAACCGGAGGAGAGCGAGGCGTTGACGCCCGAGGTGAGGAAGATGTTGCAGACCAAGCTCGAACAGATCGTGACCCGCAACAGTGCGGGCGCATCGTCGGCATACAACCCCTTTGTGATTGAATCGACCCTGACGGTGACCGATAAACAGAAGAGCACCGGGCTGACACGCAACGTCACGCTGGTCAAAGGCGAGCTGACGCTGATTGTGCGCAACTACTTGGACAACAGCATGTATTACAGCACCGTGGTGGCGCTCACCGGCAACGCCCTCGAGGGCGAAGACCCCTACCGGTCGATGGTCGTGGGCATCAAAGCGACCGATCCCGTCTACACCCGCTTCATCCGCACCGCGCGGCAGAAGATTGAGGAGTATTACGCGACGAACTGCTCCGCGGTGATGCAGAAGGCACAGAGCCTTGCCGACCTTAAGCAGTACCACGAAGCCATCGCCTACCTCTCGGTGATACCCGAAACGGTGCCCTGCTTCGAGCAGTCGGCTGCCCTGATGAAGAGCATCAGCGCCAAGCTGCCGACGGGCGAGGTGCCTGACACCATCGTCATTGAGCGGGTGGTGGAGAAGCCCGTTGTGGTGGAGACGCCTGTAGAGACGCCCGAGCCGGAAGCGGAGGAGCCGGAGATCACGATCTCGCGCACCGACTTCCGGTTCAAGGTGCTCCGTTGCTACGGCGACCGCACATCGCAACGCATCGTGATCCTTGCCGAGATGATGAACAACGACACAGACCGCAATTCAAACGAATACCTCCGCTTTGTGCGGTGCATCACCGACACCGGCACGGAGCTGACCAACTTCGAGATGCAACGCAACAGCTACTACGTGCAGATGCCGCCGCGCGTGGCGGTGACCCGCGAGTTCTACGTGACAAAGGTGTTCGACCCCGTAGAGAAGCTCTCCTATGTGGAGCTGGGTGTCGGGCGAACCACGGTAATGATTCGTAATCTGAAGGTGGAATGGAACGAATAAATAGACTCTTCGCGTCGCTGGCACTGCTGTGGTTCGTGGCGGTCGCCCCGCTCTCGGCGCAGACCAAGGTGCTGGAGCGCAGCGCCAAGAAAGCGCCCGCCTGGCTCAACACGGCAGCCGAGGAGAACCTCGTGGTCTCGGTCGAAGCCGCCTCGCTGGGCGAGGCGCAGCAGAAAGCGCTTACGTCGATCACCGAGCAGATTATTCAGTCGGTGGCGAGCCACGTGTCGGTGTCGCAGACCAATCGGTTTTCCGAGGTGAACCGCAACGGCGACATCGACTCGCGCGATGCCTACGACCGTCTCTCGAAGATTCGCGCTGCCAATCTCCCCTTCCTGCAAGGCATCTCCCTTGCCAAGGTCACGGGGGTCTATTGGGAGAAGGTGCGCGACAAGCAAACCAACCGCGAATACTACAACTACGCCATCCGCTACCCCTTCCCCCTCGCCGAGCAGCGCCGCTTGCAGGCTGCCTTTGAGGCGCTCGACGCCGAGAAGGTGGCGCAATACAAAGCGCTCGAGCGGCGCCTCACCGAGCTGGACGCCGTGGAGGAGATCAAGCAGGCGCTCGCCGAGCTGGACGCCCTGTCGGCATACTTCTTCGACGAGGCGCGCCTCGCCGATGTCAAGGGGCTTGCCGAACGCTACCGCCGCCTCTACGATGCCCTCTCGCTCACGGGCGCCTTCACCGACGACGGCGCCTACCGTCTCCAACTGCTGCTGGGCGGCAACCCCATCCGCACGGCTGCCGTGCCGCGCGTCACCTCGAACTGCGCCTCGGCGATAGAGGTGCGCCCCGACGACGGCGCGTTCCGCATCGCCTTCCGCACCGACGACTGCCTGCCCGAGGAGGAGAACACGCTCACCATGCGCCTGATCATCGAGGGACGACGGCTCGAGCAGCGGGTCTCGCTCAACCAAGCCGCAGGCGCAGCCGCCCCCACCTTCTCCGTCGTACCCGAGGGACGGGTGATGCTCACCACCGATTCGGTCGCCGACCGCACGCTCTTCAACCTCCACATCCGCCTCACGCTCCACAACCGCGGCGGACTGCCCTTCGGACTGAAAGCGATGGAGCTGCACGTGCCCGGACTGACCGTGCCCCTCGTCTTCGACGACATCAATGCGGTCTATAAGTCGAAAGGGGTCATTCAGGTGCGCGCCACTGCCGAAGGGACGTTTACGGCGCACGCACTCAAACCCGCCGATCACCCCATGGTGCAAGGCGCCGTGACGCTGGTCAACCCGCAGACGGGAGCGGTAGAACGGGTTCGGCTGTCGCTGACGTATGAAAAGAACTGGTGATTCGCGCACGAGGCTGCGCAAGGTTTGCGCACGAGGCTGCGCAAGGTTTGCGCACGAGGCTGCGCAAAGTTCGCGCACGAGGCTGCGCAGGTTTTGGGTATTAGGCTACCCAAGATTTGGGTATTAGGCTACCCAAGATTTGGGTATTAGGCTACCCAAGGTTTGGGTATATAGAGCTAAGAATAAACAAACAATTAAAAACAAAAAGATTATGAAGAAGAACATGCTTTTTTGGTCGCTCTTATGCGTCCTCTTATTCGGATTCGGTACATCTGCCTTTGCGCAGTCCAAGGCCTTGCAAAAGGATATTAAGAAGCGAGTGAAACAACTCGAGAAAGAGGGTTGGAAGCTGCAAGCCAGCACGCAGACCCTGACGTATGCCATCACGAAGTTCCGCACCTATCTGGAGGAAGATCCGGAGAATCGCATCGAGATTGTCGGCATTGCCGAAGGACGGAACGAGAAGACCCGCGAGAACGCCGTAGCCAACGGCATCGCGAACTATGCCACCCGCGCAGCCGTACAGGTGGTGGGCAAGCTCAAAGCGCTCTTTGCGCAAGATACCGCCACGGGCGAGGAGATAGATAAGTTTGGCGCCGCCTACGAGATCGGCGTCAACACCCGCATCAAAGCGCTCGTCAAGCAACACTTCGTATTGGTGAAGACCGACAAGAACGGCAACAAGGTGTTTAACGCCTTCCTCTCGCTCGACGAAAGTCAGGCGCGCAAAGCCCGCGAAGAGGCGGCGCGCGAAGCCGCCGAGAAAGCCAAACTCACCAACCTCTCCGAGCAGGTGAAAGAGTTTATCGGCGAACCGGTACCGGCTGAATAACCCCCCGCCATGAAACGGTACGGTTTACTCTTCACACTATGCCTCGTCTCCTGCGCCCTCGCAGCGCAGGAGACGAAAGGCTCGCTCTCCGGCTTCATGAAGGAGGAGCTGACCGACTTCGACCAATTCATCAGCAAGGAGAACCAAGCGTTTATCAACTTCCTGCGCGAGCCGTGGAAGCAACTCGACGCCCAAAAGCCCGTGGTGAAGCGGAAGAAGCCCGAACCGGTGCGCCCCGTCGTCTACGATTCCGTGCGCAGCCCCAAACGGAAAACACCCGTGCAACTGCCCATCGAGGAGATTATCGACCTCACCACCGAGGAGGGTAAACAACGCCCCGTAGTCCGAGTGACCGACGTCGACGACATCACGTTCGAGGATGAGCCGGTGATTGTCCAAAAGCAGGGGGACAAGCCTGTGGTGGTGGTTAGGGAGACGCGCAAGGAGGAGACGCCCGAAGAGGAGACGCCCGAACAAGAATCTCCCGAACAAGCAGAGAAGAAGAAAGAGAAACGCCCTGTGGTCATCGTCAAAGAGGTGACGAAAGAGACGCCGCGCAAAGAGGATACGAAACGCCCCGTTGTGATCGTAAAGGAGACACCGAAGCAGGAGAAGCCGAAGCAGGAGAAGCCCAAGCAGGAGAAGCCCAAGCCGGAAGCTCCCAAACAGGATCCCTCCAAGCAATCGGGCACCCCCATCACCTTTGCCGGTCAGACTTTCCGCATCAGCAACGCCCTGAACCGCGTTTGCCGCCTGCGCAGCCTCGACGAGAACAGCATTGCCGACGCCTACGAAGCGCTCTGCCGCGCCAACTACAAACCCTTGTTGACCGATTGCGCCCGCATCCGGCAATCCCTCTCCCTGAACGACTGGGGTTACTTCCAACTGCTGCGTCAAGCCGCCAACACCCTCTGTGCAGGCGCCAACGAGAGCACCGTGCTGCAACTCTTCCTCCTCAACGAGAGCGGCTACCGCACCAAGATCGCCCGCAAGAGCGACGAGCAGAAGCTGCTGCTCTTCCTTTCGCCCGACTGCAAGCTCTACGGTCGCCCCTACCTTACCCTTGGCGGACAGACCTACTACTACATCGACGGCACCGAACCCTGCCGCTTCTATATGTGTCAACGCGACTTCTCCCGCTCCGCCAACCCCGTGAGCATGGCGTTGCGCAAAGCCCCCGCCTTCAAGGGAAGCGCCGTGACGCATACCCACAAAGCCCAAGGCAGCGCGGCAAGCGTCAACGCCCCCGTGCCCGAGAGCCTGATGGAGTTCTACCGGAGCTACCCGCAGTGCGACTACTCGGTCTACTTCAACGCCCCGGTCAACCCCGGCGTCGAAGCCGCCCTGCTCTCCGCCTTGCAGCCCCTCATACAGGGTAAGTCGGAAGCCCAAGCCGCCAACCTCCTCATCAACTTCGTGCAGACCGCCTTCGACTACAAAACCGACCCCGACCAGTTTGGCTACGAGAAACCCTTCTTCGTCGAAGAACTCTTCTACTACCCCTTCTCCGACTGCGAAGACCGCTCCATGCTCTACTCCTATCTGGTGCGCAAGCTCCTCGGATTGGACGTCGTACTGCTCGACTATCCCGAACACATCGCCACCGCCGTCGCCTTCAAAGGCAACGTCGACGGCGACTACGTCCTGGTAGGCAACCGCAAATACATCGTCTGCGACCCCACCTACATCGGCGCCCCCATCGGACAGGCGATGCCGCAGTACCGGACGGTAAAGGCGGGAATAATTAAAAATTGAAAATTGAAAATTGAAACCGCGGTATAACAATAAGGAAATGAGCGATCTGGTGGATAAGGAATGAGCTATCTGGTAGATAAGGAATGGGCTATCTCTGAGTCTCCCCCTCCAAGAGGAGGGGGAGACTGAAGTTACCTCACGTCCTTATCAGACAAGTAGTCTTGATACCGGAGTAATTACAAGAGTTATCCTTCAAAGTGAAGTGAAATTCAAAGTGAAGTAAAATTTAAAATTAAGCAAAATGAAAGAGAAAGAAGTACTGACCAAAAAGCCCGTGAAAAGCTGTAAGTTGCTTTTCTTCCTTGCCCTCACAGGCATTGTGTTAATGGGAAACACACACGTGGTGACGGCGCGTAGCGCGCAGCTCCCCGACGTGGCTTCAGTGCAGGCAGACACCACTGTCTACATCACTCCGTCCGACGCTGCCCAATATCCGGGCGGACAGGCTGCGGCGCTAAAGTATGTGGCGGACAACCTCCAATATCCCGCGCAAGATAAGGCGGACAAGAAGCAGGGCACCCTGCTGATGAAGTTTGTCATAGAGCGCGACGGCAGCGTCAACCACATCACGGTGGTTCGTCGCGTCGGCGGCGCCACCCCTGCGATGGAAGCCGAAGCCATCCGACTGCTCAAAAACATGCCAAAATGGACGCCCGCCAAAGATAGAGGCGCCGTGGTACGTGCGAGCGCAGGGATGCCGATACGGTTCAAGCTGTAAAAACAGTGTAATATCCACCCTTTAATACCCTAAGATTATGTCTAATAACATGGCAGTAGATGCCGTCAAAATCACCATTAAGATATTCTGGTATGCCGGTAAGGCGGCATGGAAAGTGGCAACGTTTGGCTTCAGAGCATACAAGAAACATCGCGATGCCAAAGAAGCAAAGTTGCAGCAACAGTTGGACTCCGCTCCGCAACCCTAAGAAAAACAAATAAACGTGTGGAAGAAAAACAAATAAACGTATGGAAGAAGAAAAACAAGTCATCCCCCAAGCGCAAGTCTTGGAAGAGCTGATCGGTAAGGTCAGCCCCGAGAAGCAGGAGCTGGTTATCTCCCTGCTCAAGGCGATTACGGAAGAGGAGGCGGCAGTCTACGGTCGACCTGCCTATCCCGTCGTGGTCGACTTGCCGGAACTGAAGAACCTCGTCGCGGGGCAGCAAAGCCTTGTCGCAGGGCAGCAGACCCTCGCCGACGGACAGCAGACCCTCACCACCGAGCAGCAGACCCTCACCGCCGAGGTCAAGAAGATGCTCGAAGAGGTGGAGGTGTTTGCCTACAAAGACAAGATCAACAAGGAGCTGCACGAAGAGCTGCAAAAGTACAAAGGCGGGTTGCGCGACGAGTTTATCTCGCCCCTGCTGAAGCGCATCATGCGCGAGTACGACCGCGTCATCGGTCAATATCGATTCTACTTGCGCAAAACCGAAGCCGAGCCGCAAAACGAAGCCTACATGAAGCTCCTGCGCGAGTTCGACATGATGGCAGAGAGCCTGCTCTACCTGCTCGAAGATTATAACCTCGAGGTCTACGACCCTGCCCCCGGCAGCGACTATGTACCCAAGACGTATAAGATCATCAAGGTCATCGAGACCGACGACCCCGCGCTGGGCGGAAAGGTGGCGCAAGCCATCGCCTGCGGCTTCCGCGATACGGAGAGCGAACGCATCATTCGACCGGCAGAAATTGCCCTGTATAAGTATAAAGAACCAATCAATGAATCAATCATTAACCCCCCAATTAATTAATATCTAATAAAGAATTATGGACGATACCAGATTAGTTTACGGAATAGACTTGGGCACCACCTACTCGTGCGTTGCCCA
>JAISGR010000036.1 GCA_031262995.1 Prevotellaceae bacterium
TTGCACGCATAAGCATTGACCATGCTAAAGCTCTTTCCCAGTCGCTTTGCTAACCACGTCTGGGAAATGCCCTTTTCTTCCAATACGGCTTTTATCCGATTCAGTCTCATAATACCAATATTTTGAATTACTGCACAAAAATAGCGAATTATATTTGATGATACTTGCTACAACTCCTTTTTCTTCTTTCTTGGAGCTTGTTTTTGTAAGCTCAGCCTCTTCCTACGACTCTCGATAAAAGCCAAATCCAATTGAGAAAGTGCCATGTCGTGAACGTAGTATTTCTCTTTTAGGAAGTCGCCTAAATACTTGTACCCTTTTTGATATTCTTCGAGAGTGGCTTTGGAGCTGCAAAGCCCGAACGAAGGAAAGTTCGAGCTTTGTTATGCCCAAACGTTTTCGTACTTTTAGACATTCTCTTATCTCGTGACAGTCATTACATCTGACCGGCAGGCTGTGAACAGCCCGATTTGGGATTATTTTTCCACACTTCTCCTGCCGTCTCAATACTTTTTCATACCTTTACGCCTTGATGGCGAAACAGCCGTTTAGACGGTGTTTGGGCGCACCTCGGCAGCCATCCCAGGCAGAAAGAAAAAAACATATTATAATGACTCACAAATGGAATTATCAACCCATTACCCCCGAACAGGCAGAGACAAGCCACGAACTGGCAAAGGAAACAGGCATTAGCCCGATCCTGAGCAGATTGCTGGTAGCGCGCGGAATCACTACGGCAGAGGAGAGCCGTAAGTTTTTCCGACCGCAGCTGCATGACCTGTACGACCCGTTCCTGTTGAAAGATATGAATGTGGCGGTAGAACGGCTGAACAGGGCAATGGGAAGAAAAGAGCGTATCTTGATTTACGGCGACTACGATGTAGACGGCACCACGGCAGTTGCCTTGGTCTACAAATTCATTCAACAGTTCTATTCGAACATTGATTACTACATTCCCGACCGTTACACCGAGGGTTACGGCGTCTCCACACAGGGAATAGACTACGCAGCCGAGACGGGCGTTTCGCTTGTCATCGTGCTCGACTGCGGCATCAAGGCGGTAGAAGAGATTGCTTATGCCCGCGAGAAGGGCATCGACTTCATCATCTGCGACCATCACGTACCCGACGACGTGCTCCCCCCTGCCATTGCCATCCTCAACGCCAAGCGCGCAGACAACACCTACCCCTACGAGCATCTTTCGGGCTGCGGCGTAGGGTTCAAGTTCATGCAGGCATTCGCACTGAGCAACAACATCGAATTCTTCCACCTCATTCCGCTGCTCGACCTGGTGGCAGTGAGCATCGCATCCGACATCGTACCCATCATGGGCGAGAACCGCATACTGGCGTATCACGGGCTGAAGCAGCTCAACAGCAACCCCAGCGTGGGACTGAAAGCCATCATCGACATCTGCGGACTGACGGGAAAGGAACTCTTCGTGAGCGACATCGTGTTCCGGATAGGACCGCGCATCAACGCCTCCGGACGCATCCAGAACGGCAAGGAGGCGGTGGCGCTGCTGGTGGAGAAAGACCTTTCCGCCGCATTGGAGAAGGCACGCCAAATCAACCAGTACAACGAGACCCGCAAAGACCTCGACAAAACCATGACCGATGAAGCCAACCGCATCGTGGAGGAACTCGACGGACTTGCCGACCGGCGCTCCATCGTGATCTACAACGAAGAGTGGCACAAGGGTGTCATCGGTATCGTTGCTTCCCGGCTGACGGAGGTGTACTACCGCCCCGCCGTGGTGTTGACGCGCACCGGCAACATGGCTACCGGCTCGGCACGCTCGGTTGCCGGCTTCGATGTGTACAAAGCCATTGAGCACTGCCGCGACCTGCTGGAGAACTTCGGCGGACACACCTACGCCGCCGGTCTCTCCATGAAGGTGGAGAAGGTGCCCGCCTTCATCGAACGGTTCGAAGATTTCGTTGCGCAAAACATCACCCCCGAACAGACCAGCGCCATCATCGACATCCATGCCGAGATAGACTTCAAGGATATCACACACAAGTTCTTCAACGACCTGAAGAAGTTCAACCCCTTCGGTCCCGACAACCCCAAGCCGGTGTTCTGCACGTACAACGTCTACGACTACGGCACCAGCAAAGTGGTGGGACGCGATCAGGAGCACATCAAGCTGGAGCTGGTAGACAACAAGTCGAACAACATCATGAACGGCATCGCCTTCGGACAAAGCTCGCACGTCAGACTGATAAAGTCGAAACACTCGTTCGACATCTGCTACACCATCGAAGAGAATGTCTACAAGCGGGGAGAGGTGCAGCTTCAGATAGAAGATATCAAGCCCCATCAGGAGCCGAAGGCTGAGAGCTGAACATTGAACATCAGTATCGGAGTCGAACGTTGAAAGCCGAAGAGATTCTTAAACAGTACTGGGGGTACACCTCCTTTCGAGGCATACAGGAGGAGATTATCCGCAGCATCGACGAGGGCAGGGACACGCTGGGATTGATGCCCACCGGAGGCGGCAAATCCATCACCTTTCAGGTTCCCGCACTTGCCCGGGAGGGGATGTGTCTGGTCATCACCCCCCTGATTGCCCTGATGAAAGATCAGGTACGGAACCTGCGCGACCGGGGCATCAGGGCGCTCGCCATCTACTCCGGCATGAGTCGGCAAGAAATCATCGTGACGCTGGAGAATGCCATCTTCGGCAATTACAAGTTCCTTTATGTCTCCCCCGAACGCCTCGACACCGACATCTTCCGCACCAAGCTGAAGCGGATGAAGATCAGCCTGATTACCGTCGACGAGAGTCACTGCATCTCGCAGTGGGGATATGACTTCCGCCCGGCTTACCTGAAGATTGCCGAGATACGCGCCCTGTTGCCCGGCGTTCCCGTGCTTGCCCTGACCGCTACCGCCACGCCGGCAGTGGTACGCGACATCCAGCTGCGGCTGCACTTCAGCCGGGAGAACGTGTTCCGCATGAGCTTCGAACGGAAGAACCTGACCTATCTGGTGCGCAAGACAGAAAACAAGAACGGCGAACTGCTGCACATCCTGCTGCGCATGGCGGGCAGCGCCATTGTGTATGTACGCAATCGCCGCCGCACCAAGGAGATCAGCGAGCTGCTCAACGGCGAAGGCATCACTGCCGACTTCTACCATGCCGGATTGGACGATGCCACCCGCGACGTGCGACAACGTCGCTGGCAGTCGGGCGAGAGCCGCGTCATCGTCTCGACCAATGCCTTCGGAATGGGCATCGACAAACCCGACGTGCGACTTGTGATCCACCTCGACCTGCCCGATTCCATCGAAGCTTACTTTCAGGAAGCCGGACGGGCGGGACGCGACGGCGAACAGGCGTATGCCGTTATCCTCTACGCCGCATCCGACAAAACCACACTGCAACGCCGCATCCCCGACACCTTTCCCGACAAGGAGTATATACGCGGGGTGTACGAACACCTGCAATACTACTACGAGATGGCAATGGGCGACGGACAGGACTGCGTTCGCGAGTTCATGCTCGATGATTTCTGCCGCAAGTTCAAGTACTTTCCCGTACCGGTAGACAGCGCGCTGAAGATTCTCGCACAGGCAGGCTATCTGGAGTACACCGAAGAGCAGGACAACGCCTCCCGCCTGCACTTCACCGTCCGGCGCGACGAACTTTACCGCCTCAACGAAATGGACGAAGCGACCGACCACCTCATCCAAACCGTCCTGCGCATGTACACCGGACTGTTTACCGACTATGTCTTCGTCGATGAAGCGTCGATTGCCGTGCGCAGCGACTGCACCCGGCAACAGGTGTACGACACCCTGATCCGCCTCTCCCGCCTGCGCATCGTCGATTATATTCCACACAAAAAGACACCATATATTATATATACCCGTCCGCGTGTCGAAGCCGCACGCGTCAACCTCCCGCCGGCAGTGTACGAAGCACGCAAACAACGCTACCAAACCCGTATCGGCGCCATGTTGAACTATGTCACTACCGACACGATATGTCGCAGCCGCCTGTTGCTCTACTATTTCGGCGAGAAGAATGAACACAACTGCGGACAGTGCGATGTCTGCCGCAACGGACGGGCAACCCCGGAACTGCCCGACATCCTCCTGCCGGAGAAGGAGCTGACCGACCAACTGCTTGCCCTCCTTGCCGATGCGCCCCTGACTCCCGCCGACCTGGCTGCGAAACTGAACACCGACAGAGAGACGCTCTGCGCATTGCTCCGTGACTTGCAGGAAGAGAAAAGAATCAACGTCGCAAACGGAATGATAGGAATGGCAAATAAAAAATAACACTACCTTTGCCCGCGGAAAATACAACATGGATAAGAACTATCTGAAATATGCCTGCCTTTGGACACTCCTTGTCCTTGTCGGTTTGCTGCTGCTGCACTTTCTCCCCGTAATAACAGTGGATACACACACGTTGCGCCGGGTCGACCTGCTCGGTGATGTCCGCCCGCCCGAAGAAGAGCCGGAAGAGACCGACAGCCTGCCGCCCGTCCCGGCAAAGGGAAAGCCTCTTTTCGCAGATACCTGTCGCACCGGCGTGACCTGCATCGAAGATTACGCCGATTCCACCCTGCGCGGCATGACACCCTTCTACCGGGCGCTCGACGAGCTGGCGGCACGTCCGCGCGCCGTCCGCGTTGCCGTCTTCGGCGATTCGTTCATCGAAGCCGACATCTTCACCGCCGACCTGCGCAGTCTGCTGCAATCGCACTACGGCGGCTGCGGCGTGGGATATGTCGATATCACCTCCCGGACTTACGGATTCCGACCCACCGTGCACCACGCCTTCGGCGGATGGAGCAGTCACGAGGCTACCGACTCCACCGGCTTCGTGAACAGCCGGCAAGGCATCGCCGGTCGCTACTTCATCCCTGCGTCGAAAGCATACGTCCGCCTGGAAGGACAGCAGAAATATGCCTTGCACCTCGACACCGTGGCGCAGTCCACCATCTACTTCCATGCCCGCGGCAACACCACCCTGTCGGCACGCATCAACGATTCGGATGCCGTGACCGATTACTTCCTGCCCGACGACGACCTGCAACAGATGACCGTGCGAGGCAACATCGGCTCCGTGAGATGGACGGTAGAGGAAGCCGACTCGGCATACTTCTACGGCGTGGCAATGGACGGACGGCAAGGCATCGCCGTAGACAACTTCTCCCTGCGCGGCAGCTCGGGCTTGTCGCTTGCCACCATTCCGACGCGCACGTTGCGGGCATTCAACCGGCTGCGGCAATACGACCTCATCGTACTGCAATACGGTCTCAACGTGGCAACCGAGCGCGGACACAACTACGACAAGTACCGCAACGGGATGCTCGCCACCATTGCCCACCTGAAAGTCTCCTTCCCGCAAGCCGGACTGCTGATCATCAGCGTGGGCGACCGCGATTACCGCACCGAGACAGGCGATTTGCGTACCATGCTCGGCATCAAAAACCTCATCAGGTATCAACAGCACCTGGCTGCCGACAGTGACATTGCCTTCTGGAACCTCTTCCAAGCCATGGGAGGCGAAGGGAGCATGAGCAAGCTGGTCGAAGCCGACCCGCCGCTGGCAAATCTGGATTATACACACATCAACTTCAGGGGAGGCAAGCACCTGGCAACCCTGCTCTACAAAGCGCTGATAGCCGGGAAGGAACAATATGACAGAAGGAGGGCGTATGAAGCGGCGAATTGAGCGCGTGCCGATTGCCGCGCAGCGCTGCCGGATGCGGATTGCCGGTCGTTCCCTGCTGCTTGCCTGCCTGCTGTCGGCTTTGTCCGGTGGCGCCCTGCGGGCACAAGATGCACTGCCCCCTCCTGCCCCTCCTGCCCTTCACACGCCCGACAACGATACCCTGCACACCTATCGCATCCGCATGGAGCGTGTCAGGGAGCCGCACTTCTCGTTCCCTGCCGTTTTTCAAAACACCTCCGACAATGCACTGACCGACAGCCTGGGAGTGCTCGACCCCTTTTGGGAGAAACTGCGACAGCTACGGTTAGGCTATCGCCGCGACACGATATATGTTGTACACATCGGCGACAGCCATGTGCGCGGGCATCTCTTCCCCCGCACGGCAGGCGGTCTGCTCAGCCAGGCATTCGGCAATGTTGTCTATACCGATATGGGCGTCAACGGCGCCACCTGCCTCACCTTCACGCACCCGGGACGCATCAAGGAGATTGCCGCGCTGCACCCCGACCTGCTGATTCTCTCGTTCGGCACCAATGAAAGCCACAACCGCCGCTACAATGCCACCGTACACTACCGGCAAATGGAGGAGCTGCTGCAGCTGCTGCGCGCCCGACTGCCCGATGTGCCGATGCTGATGACCACCCCTCCCGGTTCGTTCGACCGCTTCGGCACGCGCCGCCGCCGCACTTACAAGGTCAACCCGCGCACCGCCGTTGCCACCCGTACCATCTGTCGATTTGCCCGTGCGTATCGCCTCGCCGTATGGAACCTCTATGCCATTGCCGGCGATAGCGCCCGCGCCCCCCTGAACTGGCAAGATGCCAAGCTGATGCGCCCCGACCACGTGCACTACCTGCCCGAAGCCTACACCCTGCAAGGCGAACTGCTGGGCGAAGCGTTGCTAAAAGGATATAATGAATATGTGGGATATGAATGAGTTGTTCGACCTCCACCGCCTGCGCGACCTTTTCCTCTACGACCGCGACGCACCGATGCTATTCAGCAGCGGGCTGTTCCTGTGGTTGTTTGCGGCATTCTTTGTGGTATATGTAGCGCTGCAACGCCGCCTGACGGCACGGCTGCTCTTTGTCACGGCATTCTCCTATTATTTCTACTACAAGAGCAGCGGCGTCTATTTCTTCCTGCTTGCCATTGTGACGGTGGGCGATTTCCTGATAGCCCGCCTGATGGCTGTCGAGAGGAGCAGCTGGTTGCGCCGTGCCTGGCTGTTCATCAGCGTGCTGCTCAACATCGGGCTGCTCTGTTACTTCAAATACACCAACTTCCTGATAGACTTTGTCGCCTCGCTCACGGGAGGGACGCTCCGGCACTACGACATCTTCCTGCCGGTGGGCATCTCGTTCTTTACCTTCCAGTCGCTCAGCTATACCATCGACGTGTATCGCCGGCAGATTACGCCGCTCACCCACCTGCTGGATTACGCCTTTTACGTGTCGTTCTTTCCGCAGTTGGTGGCAGGTCCCATTGTGCGGGCACGCGACTTCATCCCGCAGATTCGCCGTCCGCTGTTCGTCTCGAAAGAGATGTTCGGTCACGGCATTTTTCTCATCATGACGGGGTTGTTCAAGAAAGCCATTATCTCCGACTATATCAGCATCAACTTCGTGGAGCGCGTCTTTGCCAACCCCGGGCTTTATTCGGGGGTGGAGAACCTGATGGGCGTCTACGGCTATGCGCTGCAAATCTATTGCGACTTCTCGGGCTACAGCGACATGGCTATCGGCATCGCCCTGTTGCTGGGCTTTCATTTCCCGAAGAACTTCGATTCGCCCTACAAGTCGGCAAGCATCACCGAGTTCTGGCGACGCTGGCACATCTCGTTGTCGAGCTGGCTGCGCGACTACCTGTACATCTCGCTGGGCGGCAACCGGCGCGGCAGGTTCCGGCAGTACCTCAACCTGATTATCACCATGTTCCTGGGCGGGTTGTGGCACGGTGCCTCGTGGAACTTCGTGCTGTGGGGCACGTTTCACGGCGTGGCGTTGGCGCTGCACAAGCTGTGGATGACCGTTACCGGGCGCAAGAAAGGAGCACAAAGTCACGGCATCCGCCGGCTGCTGGGGGTAGTGGTCACCTTCCACGTGGTCTGCTTCGGATGGATATTCTTCCGCAACACCGACTTCTCGTCGTCGCTGGAGATGATCCACCGCATTGCCACGCAGCTCCACCCCGAGCTGTTGCCACAGCTGATAACCGGCTATCCCGTGGTGTTTGCGCTGATGGCGCTGGGCTTCCTGCTCCACTTCTGCCCCGACAAATGGGAGGCGGGATGCAGCCGGGCAGTGGTGCGTCTGCCGCTGGCAGGCAAGGCGCTGCTGATGCTGGTGCTGGTCTACGCGGTGATTCAAATGAAGAGCGCACAGATACAGCCGTTCATCTACTTCCAGTTCTAAGGGCTGGCTCTCCCGAAGATTATCAACTTGTAAACTACACATACTATGACCCTGATTGACATTATCATTGCAGTAATCATTGTAGCCGGCATGGTGCTTGGCTACATCAAAGGATTCATCAAGCAGCTGGCAACGCTGCTGGGCATCATCGGCGGTTTGCTGGCAGCCCGCGCCCTCTATGCGCCGGTGGCAGAAAAGCTCACCCCGTCGCTCACCGATTCCATCACGGTGGCGCAGGTGATTTCGTTCATCGGCATCTGGATAGCCATACCGATACTCTTCTGGATTGTGGCGGCGCTGCTCACCCGCATGTTGGAAGCCATCAAGCTGGGCTGGCTCAACCACCTGCTGGGCAGCATCCTGGGCGGAGTGAAGTACCTGTTGCTGATCAGCCTGCTCCTCTGTGTGACCGACTACTTCGACACCGACAACAAGCTGATCAAGAAGCGTGCGAAGGAGGAGTCGCTCTTCTACTACCCTGCCAAGTCGATTGTCGACGTGCTGTTTCCGGCGGCGGAAACCATGCTCCTGCCGGTACAGCAGGCAACCGCTGTCTCGTTTCTTCCTCCGGAAGTAGTCGGAGCGTCCGACCAGGGGTAGTCGGAGTGCCCGACCAGGGTAGTCGGAGTGCCCGACCAGGGTAGGGGAGATGCTCCCCCAGGTTAGGGGAGATGCTCCCCCAGGTTAGGGGAGCGTAGCACTTACGCTAAAGGTGCCCCCATCATTCACAGCATCCCTTTGTGGAAAAAGAGCTTCCCATAGCGCTCAAACGCCGTTGCGGTCAGCTCCGAGGGTGTGCGGAACAGTCCGTACACCGCCGACCCCGAGCCGCTCATCGAGGCATAGAGGGCGCCCTGCCGGTACAGCTCCTCCTTGAGGTGTCCGATGACCGGGTATTGCGGGAAGATGCTCGCCTCGAAATCGTTCACCAAGTGCGCTGCCCATTCGCTTACCGGACGCTCCACCACCTCGAGCACCGACACCTGCGGCGTGCGGGGCACGATGCGGGCGAAGGCTTCGCGGGTGGAGACCGACACATCGGGCTTGACCACCACCAGCTCATAGCCGCGCAGCCATACACAGGCGGGTGAGAAGAGGTTGCCGGTGCCTTGGGCAAACACCGGCATGTTGTCGATAAAGAAGGGACAGTCGGCGCCCAGCCGCGCGGCATACTCCTCCAGCTCGTCATCGGTCAGCGACAGGGCAAAGCGGCTGTTGAGCAGCTTGAGCATGTACGCCCCGTCTGCCGAGCCGCCGCCCAGCCCCGCACCGGTGGGAATCTGCTTGTACAGCCACACCTCTACCGGCGGCAGCGAGAACCGCTCGTCGAGCAGGTGATAGGCGCGTGTCACCAGGTTGTCGGCATCGGCGCCTGCCACCGGCACACCGCTCAGGTGCAGGCGGCACTTGGCAGGGCGGTCGGCGGTGTTGTCTCGACAAAGCGTCACCTCGAGCGCATCGGTCAGCCCGATGGGGTAGAACACCGTCTCCAGGTCGTGGTAACCGTCGGGGCGCTTGGCTACGATATGCAGCCCCAGGTTGATTTTGGCATTGGGAAATGTAAGCATGGTTGATGAATTGTGGACGCAAAGTTAATAACTTCCGTTCGCCGGCAGGAGAGAAAGGGAAGAAAACCGTAACTTTGCCGCCCGCGAAAGCCTTCCACATCGTGCAATCCATTTGTCAACATCATTAATATCATTACAACAGTGGCAGAACAACAACGAAAACCTTCACGCAGGAACACCCGCAACGAGCCGTCGCCCGTGAACGACTACGGACGCATCCAACCGCAAGCCGTCGAGCTGGAAGAGGTGGTGCTGGGTGCCCTGATGATTGAGCAGGACGCCTACTCGCTCGTCAGCGAAATCCTCCGACCCGAATCGTTCTACGAGCGCCGGCACCAGCTGATATATGCCGCCATCACCGACCTGGCGCTCAACCAGCAACCGGTCGACATCCTCACCGTCAAAAACCAGCTCGTCAAACGCGGAGAGCTGGAAGAGGTGGGCGGGCCCTTCTACATCACACAGCTCAGCAGCAAGGTGGCATCGTCGGCACACATCGAATACCACGCCCGCATCATTGCACAGAAAGCGCTGGCACGCGAACTGATCACCTTCACCAGCCAGATTCAAAGCAAGGCGTTCGACGAATCGCTCGACGTGGACGACCTGATGCAGGAAGCCGAAGGCAAACTGTTCGAGATTTCGCAGCAGAACCTCAAGAAGGACTATACGCAAATCAACCCCGTCGTCAAGGAGGCTTACGAACTCATCCAGAAAGCCGCCGCCCGCACCGACGGATTGAGCGGATTGGAAAGCGGATTCACCAAACTGGACAAGATGACCTCCGGGTGGCAAAACTCCGACCTCATCATCATTGCCGCCCGACCTGCCATGGGCAAGACCGCCTTCGTGCTCTCCATGGCGAAGAACATGGCTGTCAACTACCGCTACCCGGTGGCGCTCTTCTCGCTCGAGATGAGCAACGTGCAGTTGGTCAACCGCCTCATCTCCAACGTCTGCGAAATACCCAGCGAGAAGATCAAAAGCGGACAGCTTGCCGACTTCGAATGGCAGCAGCTGGACTACAAACTGCGCAACCTGATCGACGCCCCGCTCTACGTCGACGACACCCCCTCGCTCTCGGTCTTCGAGCTGCGCACCAAAGCCCGCCGGCTGGTACGCGAACATCAGGTCAAGATCATCATCATCGACTACCTGCAACTGATGAACGCCAGCGGCATGTCCTACGGCAACCGGCAGGAGGAGGTGAGCACCATCTCCCGCTCGCTCAAAGGACTGGCTAAGGAGCTGAACATCCCCATCATCGTGCTCTCACAGCTCAACCGCGACGTGGAAAAGCGCGACGGCGAAGACGGCAAACGACCCCAGCTGAGCGACCTGCGCGAATCGGGCGCCATCGAACAGGATGCCGACATGGTGTGCTTCATCCACCGACCCGAATACTACAAGATCTACCAGGCGACCGACGGCACCGACCTGCGCGGCATGGCAGAGATCATCATCGCCAAGCACCGCAACGGCGCGGTGGGCGACGTCAAGCTGCGCTTCAAAGGCGAATACACACGCTTCCAGAACCCCGAAGACGACATGGTGGTGCCGCTGCCCGGCGCCGACCGCACCGGCATGACCACCTACGGCTCGAGGATGAACCACAGCAGCAAGCCCGCCGCCGTGCCCCCGCCGTCCGTGCCGCCCGAGGTGAACAACCCGCTCGGAACGCCGGTGGAAGGACCGCTGCCGTTCTGAGACAATGAACCTCCCCCTGTTGTGAACCTCACCCTGTCATGAACGCGCTCTTCCGCTTCGACAGCACCTTCGACGGCTTGCTGACTGCCGTCTTCGACGCCTACTCCCGCCGCACGTTTCCCGACCTGCTGCTGCCCGAAGGGGAGCCGCTGCCGCTGTTTCACGGCGAGCCGCACACCGTCGTCACCGACCCTGTCAAAGCCGAACGGGTGTGGAAAGGCTTGCAGCAGAAGCTCTCCCCCTCCGCCCTCACCTGCCTCATGCAGTGCTGGCTGGCAGAAGAACCCGACACCCCGATGCTGCTGTTCCGCTACATCCGCAAAGCCATCAACGCACCCCGCAGCATCGAAACCAACTTCGCCGATGCCGACGTACTCGCCTTCTCCCGCATGTGGAAACGGGTGGACTGGGAACGCAACCGCCTGATGCAGTTCATCCGCTTCCAGAAAGCTGCCGACGGCACCTACTTCGCCGCCGTCGAGCCGGAGAAGAACGCCCTGCCGCTGATTGTCGAGCACTTCCGCGACCGCTTTGCCGACCAGACATGGCTCATCTACGACATCCGCCGTGCCTACGGGTACTATTACGACAAAGTGGAGGTGCGCGAGGTGAGCTTCGAACCGACCGACCGCACCCGGCACCTCGTCACCGGCAGGCTCGACGATGCGATGATGGACAAGGACGAACGCCTCTTCCGGCAGCTCTGGCAAAGCTACTTCAAAGCCGTTTGCATCAAGGAGCGGCTCAATCCCCGCAAACACCGGCAAGACATGCCCGTGAGGTACTGGAAGCACCTGACGGAGAAGCAAAATCAAAGTGTCGAAACAGAACCAACAGTCGGCGAAGGCTGAACCAACGGTCGGCGAAGCCAAAGCCTCAATTCAGGCATAGCCCTATGGGCATTGGAGGGCTTACAGCCC
>JAISGR010000057.1 GCA_031262995.1 Prevotellaceae bacterium
GCTCGCCCGCCCTTCCCGTTGTGGTCGACTTGCCGGAGTTGAAGAACCTCGTTGCAGGACAGCAAGCCGTTGCCGACGGACAGCAGCTCCTTGCCAACGAGCAACAGACCCTCGTCGCCGACATCCGGAAGATGCTCGAAGAGGTAGAGGTTTTCGCCTACAAGGACAAAATCAACAAGGAGCTGCACGAGCAGTTGCAGAAGTACCAGGGCGGACTACGCAACGAGTTCGTCTCGCCCTTGTTGAAGCGCATCATGCGCGAGTACGACCGCGCCATCAACCAATACCGGTTCTACCTCCGCAAAGCCGAAGAGGAGCCGCAAGGAGAACCGTTCATGAAGCTGTTGCGCGAGTTCAACATGGTGGCAGAGAGCTTGCTCGACCTGCTCGACGACTATAACCTCGAGTCCTACGACGCCGCCCCGGGCAGCGACTATGTGCCCAAGGCGTACAAAACCATCAAGGTGGTGGAGACCGACAATCCCGAACTGGGAGGAAAGGTGATGCAAACCATCGCCTGCGGATTCCGCGACACGGAGAGCGAACGAATCATCCGACAGGCTGAAGTAGTGCTCTACAAGTCGGTCGCCAATGAATAGGATATATGTCTCAGGACAATAGGATATATGTCTCAGAACAATAGGATATATGCCTCAGAACAATAGGAAATAATTTCATAAGACTATTTAATAATCAATTATAAAAGGAACAAAACAATACCTAAGAAATATGGACGATACAAGATTAGTTTTCGGCATAGACTTGGGCACCACCTACTCGTGCGTCGCCCAAGTAGACCAGTTCGACCAAGCCGTGGTGCTTCGCAACTTTGAAGGCAAGAGCACCACCCCCTCGGTTGTTTATTTTGGTGAAGACGGCACCATCACCGTAGGCGAAGATGCCAAAGATGCTTCCAAGACGGAACCCGAACGTACCGTTAGCTTCATCAAACGAAGCATCAGTACCGACGATGCGTACAACAAACCAACCAAGTTTCCCATGGGACTTGATCCCACGGAGATCTCATCCTACATCCTCAAGAAGATCGTGAAGGATGCCAACGATGCCGGACAGTCCGACAACGAGGTGAAGAAAGTGGTCATCACCTGCCCGGCTTACTTCGGATCGAAAGAGCGCGAACGCACCAAGCAAGCCGGCATCATGGCAGGATTAGAGGTACTGGCAGTGCTCAACGAACCTACCGCCGCTGCCATTGCTTACGGCATGAAGGTAAGCGACAAGAAAAACATCATCGTCTACGACCTCGGAGGAGGAACGTTCGACGTCACCATCATCCGGGTGAACAATGGAGCCATCACCGTAATCGCTACCGGCGGCGACCACCACCTCGGCGGCGTAGACTGGGACACCGAGCTTGCCAAGTATATGCTCAATCAGTTTAACAAAGAGCACGGCAAGAGCTACGGGCTGGACGACGACCCCGTACTGCGCAACCAGCTCATGATTCTGGCAGAAGAGAAGAAAAAATCGCTCTCTGCCCGCGACACGGTGAAAGCCACCGTCACCTACGAAGGCGATTCTACCAAGATGGAGATCACCCGCGACATCTTCGACCAACTCACCGAGTTCCATCTCGACGAAACCATTGAAAAGACCAAAGAGGTGATCGAAATCGCCAAAAACAAAGGCACGGCAACGATTGATGAAGTGCTGCTTGTGGGAGGCTCTTCCCGTATGCCGCAAATCAAGCAACGTGTGGATGCCGAACTGCACTGCGACGCCAAGCTCACCGACCCCGACGAATGCGTAGCCAAATGCGCTGCCATCTTCGCACTCAATGAGTCGTACAACAAAGCCATGGAGGAGTACTCGGAAGGCATGCGCGACGAGCCACCCGCAAAGATGATTCGCGGCACAGGCGGCGCTACCGGACGCATCAATGTGATCAACGTCACCAGCAAGACCTACGGCATGGGATGCCTCGACTCGGAAACGGGCGCCGATGTAGTAGAGAACCTCATCTTTGCCAACTCACCGCTCAATGGCAACTGCAAGGCATCATCGACCTTCTATACGGTGCAAGACAACCAATCGGGAGTCAGCCTGCCCGTCTTCGAATCGGATGTCACCGACGAGGTAAACGAACGAACCATCCCCCAAAACGCTGCCATCCCGATGGAAGAGGGCGAACCCAGTGTGCTCAAACTCACCAAGAAATGGCCGAAGGAGACCCCCATCAAAGTAATCTTCGACATTGACACCGACGGCATCCTGCATGTACACGCCGAAGTGGAACAGGACAGCATCGACTTTGAGATGAGAATCAAGGGCGTCAAAGGGCAGGAGGAACTCGAAGCAGCTACTGCCAAAATAGCACGCGCCAAGATTCAGTGACAGCCTCACAACAGATTGCTGCATTAACATGCAAAGCCCCTTTGCAGTAGACTGTAAGACCTCTTCACAGTCTGCTGCAAAGCTCCTTTGCATGAGGATGCAAAACAATCTCCCCAAGCCGCGGAGAGATTCACTCCTATTTTATCATCAACATCATTACACATTATGGCTACCCCGTTATTGGATATGCTGGCTGCGAACGTCGAGAAGTTTCGCTCCACTACCGCAAAAATCAACAAGAAATACGCCGACCTGATTCCCGAAGAGAAAACGGCGTTCACCGCATTGAAGGATTATTGGCAAACGTCAACGTTTGATGCCGCCAAGTGCGAAACACTGCTCACACAAATGGCGCTCGGCAAAAAGAAACACCCCGCCGACACCGAACTGCTGGAAGACCTGCAAGAGTTTCGCCGGCTGTGCAAGGACTACTATACACGCGACAAAACCTTGTTCGACGCATTCAAGAAAGCCATGGCGCCTAATACCGGACCCAAGCCGGAGCCTAAACCCGATCCCAAGCCCGACCCCAAGGCGGAACCCAAGCCCGAACCCAAGGTGGAACCCAAGCCCGAACCGCGCGTCAATGTGGCAAATCCGCTCATCGACATGCTCAACCAGAACGTGAAGAACTGGAAAGAAATCACCGACCGCATTTATAAAAAGTATCCCGACCTGATTCCGGAGGAGCAAGAGGCAATGAACCAACTCGACGCCTACTGGAGCAAGTATGACTTCGACGCCGACAAGTGCCTGAAGCTGCTCGACATGCTGGCATTGGGTAAGAAGAAACACCCCGCCGACTATGAACTGCTGACGGATCTGCAAGAGTTCCGTCGCCTCTGTCGGGACTACTACACCAAAGAGAAACAGTTCTTCGTTGCCTTCCAGAAAGCCATGGGCGGCAAGGGAAGCAAGAAAGAACGGGTAATCCCCAAACCTGAACCTAAGGAAGAAAAGCACGAACAGCCGCAGGGAAAACCCGTTTACGGCAAAGACCGCATCGACTACCCCAACGGCAATTACTATCTGGGTAAATACAACCCTCATGCAGCTGCCTACGAAGAACCCAACGGCAAAGGAAAACTCTTCCACGCAGACGGAAGCTGGCAGGAAGGAACGTTCAAGGATGGATACCTGCACGGCAAAGGCGCCGAATATGATGCCGAACAGGAACGCACCGACCGCGGTGAGTTCAACATGGGCAACCGCACAGGCAAGGGCGTGATGCTATGGGCAGACGGCGACCGCTACGAAGGCGAATGGAACGACGACGGCATCAACGGCAAAGGACGCTTCACCACCGGCAACGGCAGTTGGCGCGAGGGTATCTTTATCGACGGACAGCTGCACGGCAAAGGCAAGCAATATGATGCCGACAACGAGTGTACCGACAGCGGCGTCTTTACATACGGTCAACTGTCGGGACACGTGGTGACCGAATGGAACGACGGACAACGCTTTGTCGCCGAAATGATCGACAACCTCAACGGCGAAGGAATCCTCTACTACCCCAACGGCAGCAAGAAAAAGGTGCTCATGGTCAACGGCGGATTTGTCGACGCCAAAGGCAAGGGAGGCAAAAGCATTCGCACCCGTCGCCCCGGAGCAGCAGGCATCGGCGGATGGATATGGGATCACCTGGCTTACGTGCCGTTTGTGTTTGCGCTGATTGCCTTTGTCGGACAGTGGATACACAGAGGATTGCTCGACGCCCTTTTCGTGGGTCTCATCTCAGGGGTAGTGGCAACCATCATGTTCTTCCTCATCACCTACATACAGATGTTCCTCGAAGCGATCTACAACTTCTTTGTGCAATTGCCGCGCTGGCTGAACATCACCCTGTTGGTGTTGGCAGTTGCCGGCGTGTCATACTGGATCTTCGGTAACACCCTCCGCGGATGGTTGGACAGCAACGGCAAATCCGGGGGTACAACAGCGCCTGCCAACCTCATCGGCGCGTGGAACGGAGTGCTCAACAACAACCATGTGCAGCTGAAATTCATCCATACCCAAGAAGGAAAGGTAAGCGCCGAAATCTACTTCCCCAACGGCAACGTAGAGAAACTCGAAGGAACGGTCGACGGAAACAATATCTACCTGAAAGACCAGACGCCCAACGGACACTACGACGGCGAATACAGCGGAACCATCGACGGCGCGATATTCAACGGGAAGTACAAGAATCCCAAATCGGGAGCAGAACTGGATTTCAAGTTCGAAAGGGAGTAAGCCCATCAAGCCCGTTGCTACGGGTTTGCCCGCCGTCACCGATTGCGAATACCGCAGCCTGTTAATCTTTTTCCGAATCTGCTTGTCGCAAACCATCGTTGTTCACGAAGATGCCCTACAATGCCTTCAGGAGGGGGTAAAGTAAAGTATACGACCAGACAAGGTAAAGTATACGACCAGACAGGGTAAAGTATACGACCAGACAGGATCAGGTATACGACCTTGCCGTGCCTACTCCTGTCCATGCCCTGTTATCCTTCAGATATTGTCCTAATAATTCATGTTGCTCAAATCATCTCAAGCACCGTGGATAGTCTTATCACAGTAGCTATACAGTAACCCGCGGCTCCGGTCGAACGCACGCGACAGAATAACTTGCACATTATGTGCAGAATCAGGGAAAAGCATTACTTTTGCGCCACTTAAGTGAAGCGAAAGATAAAGATACGTTTGTACAATGAGAAGAAATGCTTGGTGGCTGCTTTCAGCCCTCCTCGTGCTGTCTGCTTGCCGCCCGTCCAAGACAGACCGTCCCATCGACAGGGAAGCTTTGGTGGGTCGTCGCACGCCCCGATTGACCGCGTTCGATGTGTTGTCGCCGCTCAGTGTGGGCAACGGCAGCTTGGTGTTCACGGCGGATGCCACCGGGTTACAGACTTTTCCCGGGAGCTATGAGGCGTTTGCGCCGCTCCGTACGCAGTGCACCGCCATTCCTTCCGCCTACCAACCGGAAAGGCTGCACATCGGCATGAACTTCGACAACAATGTAGGGACGGAGCAGATCAGCGACGTCCGGCAATCGCTTGACATGTGGAACGGCATGCTCGACAGCCGGTTCATGTATGCCGGCTCCGAGTTCACGGTGCAGACGGTGTGTCACCCCAAGCAGCCGCTGATAGGGTTCAGCGTCGACAGCCGCATGTTTGCGGGCATCCGCTTTCGCTTCGATGTCGACACGCTGCATGTTGCCCGCCTGTTGCGCCTCTCTGCGCCCGATGCCGTGTTCGAGCAGGTGAATTACACCGACACGGCGCGCACCGATTCCACCGTTTACTACCTCTCCGTCCGCTGGGAAGGCGAAGCCGGATTGCGCGAAGAGGCACCCGGCGCTTTCGTGCTCAAGCCCCGCGTGCCGGCGTACTCCCTCGTCTGCCGGTACAGCGCCGACGAACCGCCCTTGCAGCAACGCCTGCCCGACTACTCTACGGTGGCTGTCGCCTCCTCCGAGTACTGGCACTCCTTCTGGACAAATGGCGCGGTGTACGACTTCCTGTTCTGCACCGACCCCCGTGCGCCCGAGCTGGAACGCCGCATCGTATGCACCCAATACGCCGCTGCCATCCGCAAAGAACTCGACCATGCCATCACCCAGCTGTCCGAACCTTATCAGGTCGCCATCGACGCCGTCCGGCAGGGCGAACCCGACAAAGCCATCGATGCCCTGCTCTCCGACGACCATGCCGGCGCCAACCTGCCGACCGACAACGGACTGCTCTCCGCCATCGCCCTGATGTGCGCCGACCGGGAGGAGAACAGCACACCACTGCCCGGCTTCCCCAAAGACGGAAAGTGGAGCGTGCGGTGGAGCGCGGCGGCACCCGATAAAAAATAGCGCGAAAGAAGGGGTGTTCCCGCAAATCTCCGTACTTTTGCGCCGTTATAGCAAAAGTAAAGACGTATGACACCAACCTCCCGTCAAATACAAACCCAAGAGCAACAGCTGATACAAACGCTGTCGCCGCAGCAAGTGCTGGTGGTCAAATTGCTGGAACTTCCGGCGATGGAGCTGGAAGACCGGATACATGCCGAGTTGCTGGAAAACCCCGCACTCGAAGAGGGCAAAGAGGAAACACCTGCCGATACCGATGATGCCGCCCCCGACACCGAGCCGGCATCGGACGAGAACACCGATTACGATGCCATGAAGGATTATCTCACCGAAGACGACATCCCCGACTATAAGCTTCAGGAGCACAACCGCACCCGCAACCAGCGCGCCGAAGAGATCCCCTTCTCGGATGCCGCCTCTTTCTACGAAACCCTGAAAGAGCAGCTAAGCGAACGTGCCCTGACCGACCGCCAACGCAGCCTTGCCGAATACCTCCTCGGCTCGCTCGACGACGACGGGCTGCTGCGCAAATCGATCGACAGCCTGAGCGACGAATTGGCGATCTACGCCGGTATCGACGCCAAACCCGCCGAACTCGAAGAGGTGCTGAAGGTCATTCAGGACTTCGACCCCGCCGGCGTGGGCACACGCAACCTGCAAGAGTGTCTGCTTGTACAGATACGCCGGCATGCCGCACAGGAGGGACAGCCCAATCCGTTGACCGACATCGCATTGCGCATCATCGGCGAGTGTTATGACGACTTCACCCAGAAACGGTGGGACAAGGTGAAGCATCGGTTAGGCATAGACGAGAAGACCTTCAGGCAAGCACTCTGCGAGATTACCCGACTGAACCCCCGACCGGGCGCCTCGCTGGGTGAAGCCATCGACCGCAACTTCCAACTGATCGTGCCCGACTTCCTGGTCGACACCGACGATGACGGCACCATCCATCTCTCCCTGAACAGTCGCAATACACCCGAGCTGCGCATGAGCCGCAACTTCAGGGAGCTGCTGGACGAACACACCCGCAACCGCGACAACCAATCCAAAGATTCGCGCGAAGCCATGTCCTTCCTCAAGCAGAAGATGGATGCCGCACTGGGCTTCATCAATGCCGTCAAGCAACGGCAGCAAACCATGCTGATCACCATGCAAGCCATCATCGACCTGCAACACCCGTTCTTCCTCGAGGGCGACGAACAGCTGATACGCCCCATGATTCTCAGAGATGTGGCAGAGCGCACGGGGTTGGACATCTCGACCGTATCGCGCGTCAGCAACGGCAAGTACGCGCAGACCAACTACGGCATTTATCCACTGAAGTTCTTCTTCAACGACAGCTATACCACCGACGACGGCGAGGAGCTGTCCACCCGCGAAATCCGACGCATCCTCAAGGAGTGCGTCGACAGGGAAAACAAGAAACATCCCTATACCGATGCCGAACTGATGGAGATGCTCAAGGAAAAAGGATACCCCATAGCACGCCGCACGGTGGCGAAGTACCGCGAACAGATGGGTCTGCCGGTGGCACGGCTGAGGCGCGAATAATCTATGTGCACAATGAACGAACAACAACCAACAACGCTGCACCCCATGGCAGACAAGGCTCTTGTACACGCGGCACGCGGCGTGTCGCTGCTCTGCACGCCATTCCTCATCCCGACCTTCGCCTTTCTCTTCTTCTTTTCGGGCACGTTCCTGCGCATGGTGCCGCAGGTGTACAAGCTGGTGGTGCTGGGCATCGTGCTGAACTTTACGTTTGTGGTGCCTGTGGTCGTCATCCTGCTCCACTTCCGCATGATACATGCCACCCCGCAGATGCGCAACGACCGGAGCTACCGCTTCACGCCCTACCTGCTCACGATACTCTCCTATCTCTTCGGCTTGTATATGGTGCGGCAGCTCAATGTCCCGTGGTACATGACGGGCATTCTCATCGCCGCCCTGTTCACCATCGTGGTGTGTCTGCTTGCCAATATCCGCTGGAAATTGAGCGAACATGCCGCCGGCGCGGGTGTGGCAACGGGCTGCCTCGTGGCTTTCGGCGCGCTGCTGGGATTCAATCCGGTGGGATGGCTGTGTGTTGCCATCCTTGCTTCCGGAATCGTCGGCACAGCCCGTCTGATCCTGCACAGACACACGCTGGGCGAGGTGCTCGCCGGTTTTGCGGTCGGGTTGATCTGTACGCTGCTGGTGCTGCATCCGCTGAGCATCCTTCCGTTCAGGCACCTGCTGTTCTGATTCGTTCCATTCATCTATATGTAGCATAATCCATTTCACACCATGCCATACGATACATCCTCCATGACCGCCGAAGCCGTCGAACTGCTTCGCTCGCTCATCGCCATTCCGTCGCCCAGTCGGGAAGAGACCCGGGTGGCAGACTACCTGCAAAATTACATCGAAGCCGAAGGGATGGAAACCGGACGCAAAGGCAACAACGTGTGGTGCCTCAGCCCCCTGTTTACACTGGAGAAGCCGACGCTGCTGCTCAATTCGCACATAGACACCGTGAAGCCGGTGTCGGGCTGGCGACGCGACCCCCACACGCCCGTGATTGAGAACGGCAAACTGTACGGGTTGGGAAGCAATGATGCCGGCGCTTCCGTTGTGACGCTGTGGGAGGTGTTCAAGCAGCTGTGTCGCACCACACACCCCTACAACCTGATATACCTGGCTTCGTGCGAAGAGGAGGTCTCGGGCGCCGGAGGCATTGAGAGCGTACTGCCGCAACTGCCGCCCGTCAGCTTTGCCATTGTGGGCGAACCGACAGAGATGCACCCTGCCATTGCCGAAAAAGGATTGATGGTGCTTGATGTGACGGCTGCCGGTAAATCGGGTCATGCCGCCCGCGAAGAGGGAGAGAATGCCATCTACAACGCACTCGAAGACATTGCATGGTTCCGCGACTACCGCTTCAAGGAGGTGTCGATGTTGTTGGGCGCCGTCAAGATGAGCGTTACCCAGATCAATGCCGGCACGCAGCACAATGTGGTGCCCGACCGTTGTTCGTTTGTGGTCGACATCCGCACCAATGAGTGTTATACCAATCGGGAGCTGTTCGAAGAGATTCAACGGCACATCACTTGCCGGGCAGCAGCACGCTCGTTCAGGCTGGGGTCGTCGCACGTCTCTCCCGACCATCCGCTGGTGCAGCGTGCCGTGGCGCTGGGACGTACGCCGTTCGGCTCCCCTACCCTCTCCGACCAGGCGCTGATGCCCTTCCCTTCCATGAAGATGGGGCCCGGCAAGAGCAGCCGTTCGCACACTGCCGACGAATATGTAATGTTGAAAGAGATAGAAGAGGCTATCGGCTTGTATATGGAGCTGCTTTCTACTGACCTATCCATTGCTCGGGATTGAGCTTCTCTTTCTCCCGACGCAGCTGGAAGTGCAGGATGGTACGACCGTCATTGTTCTCGTCTGAGAATATCTTGCCGAGCGCTTGCCGGATGGCTACCTCCTCATCCTGCTTCACGTCGACGGAGGTCAGGTTGCAATAAACCGAGATGTAACTGCCGTGGCGAATCAGGATGTTGAACAGACCGTTCAGCTTGAAGACGGCAGCCACCTTGCCTTTGAAGACGGCACGCGCCTGTGCCCCGGGTCTGCCCTGAATGTCAATCCCCTTGTTGTCTAACTTCACGTTGCGCAGCCCCGCTACGTTGTATTGTCCGTATCGGCTGACGATGATGCAGGGGCCGGTGACCGGCATGGGCAGCTTGCCCCGATTACCGGAGAAACTGCCGGTCAGCTCGCGTTCTACCCGTTCGGTCATGGGCGATTCCGTCCGACTTTTCTTCTTCATGCTTTCGGCAATCAGCCGGTCGATGCGGGCATTCAGCCGGTTGGCTTCGCGGCGTTGCTTCTCAATCTCTTGCCGCAGGGTACGCTGTTGTCGGCGCAGGCTCTCCACGATGCGGCGTTGTTGCGTCTCTTCGTTCACCAGCTTTTGCCGTTCGCGTTCTATCTCCTCCAGCAACTTGGCTTTCGATGCCTGTACCTGCTGCATCTCCTGCTTCTTAGCGTTGACTTGTTGCTGTTGTTTCAACACCTCCTCGCCTTGCAGGCGCTGGTAGTCGGCATATTCGCGCACATAACGCATACGGCGATAGCTTTGCGCCACGCTTTTTGCCGAGAGAATAAAGAGCAACTTGTTCTCGATGGAGCGGTTCTTGTAGAGATACTGCACGGATGCTTCGTACTGTTTCTGTTTGTTGTGCAACGTCTGCTGCAACGCGGCATATTGTGCTTCGAGCCGGTTCAGCTCGTCCGACACGGCAACCATATCCTTCCTCAGCCTGTCCATGTATCGTTTGCGTTCTTCTATCTGCCCGTTCAGCGAACTGAGACCGTCGAGCAGGCTGCTCACGCTTTTCCGCGTATCGGTGAGCAACTTTTCCGTCTCGGCTATTTGCCGTTGCAGTTCGCCCCGCTTGCTCTCCAACTCCTTCATCAGTTGGTTGGATTGTGCAGCCGACGGCACTGTCAGCCCCAAGAGCAGTACGAGCAGACAGGCGAAGGCTTTCATGGGTTGGACAGCATTTCGACGAGTTCTTTCCATGAGACTTGTGTGTAGCGGGAGGAGAGTTGGGGCGGACGTCGGGTAAACGTTCGGTTGGAGAACCCGGAGAGCGTGACACGTCCTTTGACGGGGGTGAGCAAGCCCAGCTCGCGGGCAGTAAAGGTAGCCTTCTTCTTCAGGGAGGCTTGGTGCAACCGCTGCTCCAGCCGGTAATAATCGTATCCGTCGGGCAGCTTGGCGTTCAGGGTTTGCGGAGCGATGCGGATATAACACCTGTCCATGCGGTCGATAACCAGCACATATTCGGGAGTCAGTTCGATGCGTACCGCTTCGCTACGCACCATCGGAACCAGCAAAGAGAGCTGTATGCACTCGCCTGCAATCAACCGCAACGAACCGCTGACGGCTGTATCGCCATCCTTGTCGGGCAAGATCAGCTTTACCTTTGCCGAGAGGTAGCGCGCATCGGTGGAGAGGTCGGTACTTTTACACCCGACCAATGCCATGAGCATCAGCAGGACGAATAAGCCCTTGGTCTTCATTCCGGTATATATTTCTTTTTGGCTATTTTCTGTTTCAATGTTTTCGATTCGCTGCCCGCCTCCAGCGCCTCTTTCCAGAACTTCATGGCACCTTCCGCGTCGCCCGTCATGTAGTAGATGTCGCCGCAATGCTCCATGATGACGCTGCTCTTGTCGCTGTTGTTGAGTATGGCATTGTCGATGTAGATGCGTGCTTCGGCATATTTCCCTTTCTCGAAGAGAATCCATGCATACGTATCCAGATAGGTCGCATTGTTAGGCTCGGCTTTCACGGTTTTGTAGCTCATCTCCTCTGCCTTATCCAGAGATTTCCGCTCCAGCGAGAGATAGTAGGCATAGTTGTTCAGTGCACCCACGTTGGCAGGGTTGTACACCAATGCCGAGTCGTAGGCGGCATAAGCTTGGGTGTTCTCATTTCTGGTGTGATAGGCATCTGCCATGATGGTATAGAAATCGGATAAGACCTCTTTCTTGGTGTCGGGCTTCACTTTCGTCACGGCTTTCCGGCAGATGGCGAGCGCATCGTCGGTACGTTCTGCCTGCACATAACCCACAGCGAGATAGAAGTAAAATTCGGGCATATCGGGATTGGTCTCTACTCCGGTTTCGCACAGTCGGATAACGGCAGTTGTGTCTTGTCGGCGAATGGCGTCGCCCAGCAGCGTCAGGCGTGCGGCGGAATTGTCGGGTTCCAGGTCGAGCACCTGCCTGAGCACCGGCAGGGCTTTGTCGTTCATGTTCTTAGCTACCAGATAGCGGGCGTAGAACATGGGCAACTGGCTGTCGTCGGGGTCTTGCTCCATGATTCGATCGAAGAGGGAAGTAACCCGCGTACTGTCGCTGCCGTTCTCGGCAACGAAGCGGCGCATCACGTCGAGCTTGACATCCGACGATACCTTCCTGTTCAGCAGCAGCGTGTCCAATTGCTGTTGATAGCGCTCCTTCTGACCGGTTACCTCGTAGTAGGATGCCAGCGAATAAAGGGCTTGCGCGTTGTTGGGGTCTTCGGCGAGTACCTTATTATATAAGGTATATGCCTCCTGCATCTTGTCGTTCTGCATGTAGAGGTCGCCCAATATGACCGGGTAGCGCATGTCGAGCGGATATTCTGCGATCAGACTCTCTATCTCGCGGAACGCGCTTTTGTTGTCCTTCATCATCAAGTAGACGCGCAGCTTCTCCATGCTTATCTGTTCGTTCTTGCCGGTCTTTTCTTCGAGGGTGTTGAGGATGGTTATCGACTTGTTGTACTGTTGCGTGCGGCTGTAGATGTTGAGCAGCGTGTAGAGCGGTTCCACGCGATTGGGAAACCGCTTGGTCATGCTTTCCAGCAGAGTAACTGCCTTGTCGGCGTTACCCTGTTGCTGATAGAATGCCGCCAACCCCTGGCAAAACCAATAGTTGTCGGGGCTGTACAGCACGGCTTTCTCCAGCGACGACTGCACTTGGGGAATCTGATTCATGTGGAGATAGAACTGGGCAATCTCGAAGTGGGCACCTGCCGCCCGCGGATTGATGTCCAAGCTGTGCCGGAGCATCTCGAAGGCGCCGGCGTTGTCGTTTACTGTCTTCAGGCGGTATGCCTCCAGGTAGAAATAGTCGTATTTGCGTTGTTGCTCTTCGCTCAGGGTATCGGTGGACGGCACTTGTCCCCGTAAGAAGTGGCGCGAAGTGGTGCACGCCGTTACCATGCAACCTGCGAGCAAAAAGAGTATGGCTTTCTTCATTCTTCTCATTGTTGCGAATAGATTAAACGCCTGTATGCCCGAATCCACCGGCGCCGCGGGCAGTCTCGCCAAGCACCTCCACCTCCTGCCACACCGTCTGTTCGTGTCGGGCAATGACCATCTGGGCAATGCGTTCACCGTCTTCTATCACAAAAGACTCCTGCGAGAGATTCACCAGAATGACGCACACTTCTCCCCGATAATCGGCGTCGATAGTGCCGGGCGAGTTGAGTACGGTAATGCCCCTCTTGATGGCAAGCCCGCTGCGCGGACGCACCTGTGCCTCATAACCGGGAGGCAGTGCCATGTACAACCCCGTAGGTACCAAGCAACGTTGCAACGGTTCGAGCGTGATGGATTCGGAGAGATTGGCACGCAAATCCATCCCGGCAGAAAGCTCGGTGGCATAAGCAGGCAACGGATGTTTAGAGTGATTGACGATTTGTACGTTCATAAGTGATTAATAGCTATTTATTGGGCGAAAGTACAGTTTTTGAATCAAATTGCCTTACATTTGTACGCAAAATAATCATAATAGAGCAACAAATGGATTGGCATACCCTGATTTCAGCCAAACGGTTTGGCTTGGAGGAGTTTCACGAAGCGCGTCACGAGAATCGCTCGGAGTTTCAGCGCGATTACGACCGGCTGATCTTTTCGGCTCCCTTTCGCCGTTTGCAGAACAAGACGCAGGTATTCCCGTTGCCGGGCAGCGTGTTTGTGCACAACCGGTTGACGCACAGCTTAGAGGTGTCGTGCGTGGGACGTTCGCTGGGCAACGACGTGTCGAAAGCCATCCTGCGGAATTGCCCCGAATTACAGGAGACATTTCTGCCCGAGATAGGTTCTATCGTGTCGGCTGCCTGTCTGGCGCACGACCTGGGTAATCCCCCTTTCGGACATTCGGGCGAACGTGCCATCTCGACATTCTTCTCCGAAGGGAAGGGCGAAACACTGCAACAACGGCAACCCGACGGCGAACAGCTGACCGCTGCCCAATGGGAAGACCTGACACACTTTGAAGGCAATGCCAACGCCTTCCGCCTGCTGACACACCGCTTCGAAGGACGCCGCAATGGGGGATTTGTGCTGACTTATACCACGCTGGCAGCTATCGTGAAGTACCCCTACTCCTCCCGGCTGGCAGGCAAAAAATCGAAGTTCGGATTCTTCACCACCGAAGAGGAGAGTTTCCGCCGCATCGCCCGGGAGCTGGATATGCAACAGTTGAACGACGACCCGCTGCAATACGCCCGCCATCCGTTGGTCTATCTGGTGGAGGCTGCCGACGACATTTGCTATCAGTTGATGGACATTGAAGATGCGCACAAACTGAAACTACTCACTACACAGGAAACACAGGAGTTACTGATGGCTTACTTCGACGAGCCGCGCAGGGAGCACATCCGCCAAACGTTCCACCTCGTGAGCGACATCAACGAACAGATTGCCTATTTGCGCTCGTCGGTCATCGGACTGCTTATCCGTGAGTGCACCGAAGCTTTTATCAATCATGAGAAGGAGATACTGAACGGAACGTTCGACGGCTCGCTCATCAAGCACATCTCGCCGCGTCCGGCGGCGGCATACAGCCATTGCGCGGCTGTGTCGGCAGTCAAGATTTACCGTTCGCGCGACGTAGTGGATATTGAACTGGCAGGTTTTCGCATCATCAGCACCCTGCTCGACCTGATGATAGAGGCGGTTCGCTTCCCCGAAAAGACCTATTCCCGGCTGCTCATCAACCGCGTGTCGGGGCAGTATGCCGTTCATGCCCCCACCTTGTACGGACGCATACAAGCCGTACTCGATTATATCTCGGGCATGACCGATGTCTTTGCCCTCGACCTGTACCGGAAAATAAACGGAAACAGTTTGCCGGAGATGTAACGTCGTCACCTCAACGGCTACAACTTGCCGGATTTGCGACCGGCATCATCCCTGTCTATGCCACAAGTGTTTTGTCTTATTGAAACAAGTATCTTGTCCCATTGGGAAAAATATCTTGTTCTAATGAGATAAACACCTTGTCCTAATGGCTGTTCGGGGCTAAACAAGAAACGTCCGACGTGCGGATGACCGCCGTCGGACGTTTCTTGTTTTTTGTGATGCGAAGTTATTTCGTCATTATACGAAGTCTTTCAACTCTGCCTGCAATCTTTTCCGCGTAAAGAAGATGCGGCTTTTAACCGTACCCAGCGGCAAATCGAGCTTCTCAGCTATCTCGCGATACTTAAATCCGGAGACGTGCATGGAGAACGGGAGCTTATATTCCTTGGGAAGCGCATTGACAACGCGGTGCATCTCCTTGAGATCATAAGCACTCTCGGTGCTTTCGAAAGCTGTGTCTTGCGGCAAATTCAGGTGATACTGATTGTCGGTGGTATCAACAAAGGTCTGGTCGCGCACCATTTTGCGATAGTTGTTGATAAAAATGTTACGCATGATGGTGTACATCCATCCTTTGAAATTGGTGTCGGGTGCATATTTGTCTTCATTATCCAATGCTTTCAGGGAAGTTTCCTGAAGCAGGTCGTTGGCGTCTTCGCGATTGGCGGTCAGCTTGTATGCGAAGCGCAGTAGTTCGTCTTGTAAACCGAGCAGGTCTCTTTGAAATGTGATACTGTTCATAATCTTATAGTTTTATTGGTTTTTGATTGCAGTTATCTGTTTGCCTCTGCACCACGTTGGTTGCTTTGGCGTTGCAAGATTACGGACATTTGACAATCCCGACCGACCTGTTTTTGTTAATCTTTAGGGTGTAAACTATCAATTGATAGATTTTGGGTGTTTTTTGATAGTTTTCGGGTGTAGTTTTCGCGTATTTTATTACGCATAATAAAAAAGATGCTTTACTTTTGCGCATCGTTTCAACTCTAATTGTATGGTCGACGACACTTTTTTCTTGCTTGACATCGATAAAATACTTCGAAATAAAGCGCCGAAGTACTATAAATATATTCCCCGCTTTGTGGTGTCTTACCTGAAGAAGATTATTCATCAGGAAGAGTTGAACCCCTTTCTACAAGAGTCGAAAGACAAAACAGGCGTAGATTTTCTCAAGGCAAGCTTGGATTTCCTCGATGCAAAGTTGATCGTAAAAGGTATGGAGAATCTTCCCCGCGAAGGTCTTTATGTCTTTGCCTCCAACCATCCGCTGGGTGGACAGGACGGCGTGGCATTGGGTTATATCCTGGGCACCTTTTATGATGGCAAGGTGAAGTATCTGGTGAACGACCTGCTGATGAACCTGCACGCCTTAGCCCCTCTCTTTATCCCGATTAACAAAACCGGCAAGCAGTCTAAAGACTTTCCCCGATTAGTCGAAGCCGGTTTTGCTTCCGACAACCAACTCATCATGTTTCCTGCCGGTATCTGCTCGCGCCGGCACAAAGGAGTTATCCGTGACCCGAAATGGACAAAAGCATTCATCGTGAAGAGCGTGCAGCACCAACGCGATGTCATACCCGTCTACTTTGACGGGCGCAACTCCGACTTTTTCTACAACCTTGCCAATGCGTGCAAGTTCCTTGGTATCAAGTTCAATATTGCCATGCTTTATCTGGTGGACGAGATGTTTCGCAATCGGCACAAAACGTTTACCGTTACCATCGGCAAGCCCATTCCGTGGCAAACCTTCGACAAGTCGAAGAAACCCGCAGAATGGGCAGCTTATGTACAGGATGAAGTGTACAGCATGGCAACCGAGCAAGCAGTGAATAGGGTAAAAACTATATAATCAACTAAATAAGAGATGGAAAAAATTATCGAACCGGTGAGCAAAGAGTTGCTCAAAGCGGAGCTTACTGAAGAAAAACGGCTGCGTATGACAAACAAAAGCCACAATCAAATCTACATTATCACAGCTCACGACTCACCCAATCTGATGCGCGAGATAGGACGTTTGCGCGAGATTGCCTTTCGGGCAGCAGGAGGAGGTACCGGTATGGAGATTGATATTGACGAATACGACACCATGGAGAACCCCTATAAGCAGTTGATTGTCTGGAATCCGGAAGCCGAAGGTATCTTGGGCGGTTATCGCTACCAGTTAGGCACGGAGGTACAGATGGACGACAAGGGAGTGCCCATGCTTGCCACCGCACACCTGTTTCACTTCTCCGAGACATTCTTGAAAGACTACCTGCCCGTAACGATAGAGCTGGGACGTTCGTTCGTCACGCTGGAGTATCAGTCGACCCGTGCGGGAAGCAAGGGGCTGTTTGCGCTGGACAACCTGTGGGACGGACTGGGCGCGCTGACGGTCATCATGCCCGAGGTGAAATATTTCTTCGGCAAGGTCACCATGTACCCCAGCTACCACCGACAAGGACGCGACATGATTCTCTATTTCCTGAAAAAGCACTTCGCCGACAAGGAGAACCTGATTACTCCGCTGAAGCCGCTCGATCTGGAGACTTGCGAAACGGAGCTGGCTGCCCTCTTCTGTGGAAATACATTCAAGGAGGATTACCGGATACTGAATGGTCAGATACGCAAGCTGGGGTTCAATATTCCGCCGTTAGTCAACGCCTATATGAATCTCAGCCCCACCATGCGCATGTTTGGTACTGCCATCAACTACGGATTCGGCGATGTCGAAGAGACCGGCATCCTGATTGCCGTCAACGAGATACTGGCGGAGAAGCGCATCCGCCATATCCAGTCGTTTATTGAGAATGAGCCGGAATCGTGCAAGCTGACATCGGGGGCAAACAAAATATTCTTCCCGTTGAGGAAGTAGTAGCTTGTCTGCGATTTCCCTGCCTGTCAGTACGCCATGCGGTTGAGGAACGCCACCGTTTGGTGAATCTCCTTATACATCACGATGTCTTCTTTCACAAAGGGCACCTCCTTGCGATACTGCTGAAGCACACGCTCCAGCACGGGCGACGTCTTGAGCGGACGGCGGAAGTCGATGCCTTGCGCGGCATTCATCAGCTCGATGGCAAGGATGTGTTGCAGGTTGTCCATGATGCGGAACAGTTTGGTTGCCGCATTGGCGCCCATGCTGACATGGTCTTCCTGCCCGTTGGAAGAGACAATGGAGTCGCTCGAGGCGGGATAGCAATACATCTTGTTCTGACTCACCATCGAGGCTGCCGCATATTGCGGTATCATGAAACCCGAATTAAGTCCGGGGCTTGCCACCAGAAACTCGGGCAGTCCGCGTAATCCCATAATCAGTTGTGCCACGCGCCGCTCGGAGATGTTACCCAGCTCCGCCAGGGCGATGGCGAGATAGTCGAAAGCCAGCGCCAGCGGTTGTCCGTGAAAGTTTCCGCCCGAGATGATGCGGTCTTCGTCGGGGAAGATGGTCGGATTGTCGGTCACCGAATTGATCTCCGTCAGCAGCACCTGCGCCACGTGTCGGATGGCATCTTTCGTAGCTCCGTGTACTTGCGGAATGCAACGGAAGGAGTACGGGTCTTGCAGATGCGCCTTGGGGCGGGTAATCAGTTCGCTTCCCTCCAGCAGCCGGCGGATGTGTTCGGCAGTCTCTATCTGCCCCTGATGCGGGCGGATGCGCTGAATACAATCCATGAACGGGTCGATGCGTCCGTCGAATGCCTCCAGCGAGAGGGCGGCAATGAGGTCGGCTCTCTTCGACAGTCGGAACGCCTTGAGCAGGGCAAACACGCCGTTGGCGCTCATGAACTGCGTGCCGTTGAGCAGCGCCAGTCCCTCTTTGCTCATCAGGCGGACAGGTTCCCAGCCAAACTCGTCGAGTACGCCGATGGCTTCACGCTTCTTACCTTTATAATAGACGTCTCCCACGCCGATGAGCGGCAGGAAGAGATTGGCAAGCGGAGCCAGGTCGCCCGACGCACCCAGCGAACCGCGGTCGTAGACGATGGGCATCACGTCGTTGTTGAAGAAGTCGAGGATGCGTTGCACCGTGATCACCTGCACGCCGCTGTGTCCCAGCGACAGGGCGTGTGCCTTGAGCAGCATCATCAGCTTGACGATGACGGGAGGAATCTCTTCGCCCACGCTGCATGCATGGCTTTTGATGAGGTTCTCCTGTAGCGTGCCCAGTTCGTCGGGCGAGATGCTCTTGTTGCAGAGCGACCCGAATCCGGTGGTAATGCCGTAGAGCGGCTCTTCGGAGCGGGCAATCTTGCTGTCCAGGTAGTCGCGGCACCGCTGTATGCGTTCGCGGGCTTCGGGAGCCAGCTCTAATTTGAGGTTCTCATTGATGATGCGTTCGAGGATGGCAAAGGTCAGTTCGCCGCTTCCTATCTGATAGACATTCTTCATACGCTCAGCTCTTGACGCACCGCTTCCAATACCTCTTGTTCGCAGCGAACGACGTCGGCTTCCAGCCGGTCTGCCTCTTCGCGCATCGTGTTGACAAACGCTTCGTCCTTGATGCCGGTCAGGTTGATGCGTACATTGAGCAGGGCGCCCAGTACGGCGGTGCGTGCCGACATCACTGCCACGCAGGCATCGGTGACGGCATTCCGGTTGCCAAGCTTCACCACGTCGAAGAGGGGTTCCATCAGTCCGGCTGCCTGTCGGGCAACCTCCATCGGGACGATGGCAGCCTGCTTGGTTGCCTCCTCGATGGCGAGCGAGCGGTTTTCGCGCTCTTCTTCGCGCTCTTTGGGCATTTTGTAGCAGGCAAACAGCGCATTATAGGCGTCGGCATCGCGGTCGATATACGCCATGAACGATTCGCGGGCACCGAGCATCAGCGCTTCGATGTGCTGCATCAGCGCTTCGTGGGCTTCGTACTTCTTCTTGCCGATGGTCAGTCGTGCCACCATGGTGGCGAGCGCCGATGCCACGGCGCCGTTCAGTGCGGCGATGCTTCCGCCGCCGGGAACCGGTTCGTTGCTTGCCGTCCGGTTCAGAAAGTCAGTGAGAGTTGTTGTTGCTAACATTGTATGGTTGTTTTAAATCAAAGCGTGAATCGCAAAGTGTGGGCAGCGTTGCGGGCGATGCAACATCAGCCGTTGAGGGGATGGATGACGCCGCCTTTGATGGTAGCAATGACGCTGTTCATGCCGACATAGTACGTCAGTTGGTGGTAGTTGTCGGTGTTGAGCAGCACCATGTCGCCCTGCTTGCCCGTTTCGATGCTGCCGATGGTATCGGCGCGGTTCAGGGCGGCGGCTCCGTTCAGGGTGAAGGCGGTGATGGCTTCTTCGATTGTCAGCCCCATGTAGATACATGCCAGTGCAAAGGTGAGCGGAACGGAGCCGGAGAAGGCGCTGCCCGGATTCAGGTCGGTAGCCAGCGCCACGGCTAGTCCGCTGTCTATCAGCTGTCGTCCGGGGGCGTAAGGCGCTTTGAGGATGAAGGCGGTGAGGGGCAGCAACGTAGCCACCACGCCGGCAGCGCGCAGCTGTCGGATGCCGGCTTCGGAGACGTGCAGCAGGTGGTCGGCTGAGACGGCATGCAGCTCGGCTGCCAGTTCGGCGCCCCCCAGCGATGCCAGCTCGTCGGCATGGAGCTTCAATCCGAAGCCGTAGCGGCGGGCAGCGGTGAGCAGGCGGCGCGACTGTTCGACGCTGAACACGCCCGCTTCGCAGAAGACATCGCAGAACGCTGCCAGCCGGTGCCGGGCGATATGGGGCAGCATCTCACCGGTGATGAAGTCGATGTAATCGTCGGGACGTCCGGCATACTCCGCAGGGATGGCATGGGCACCCAGATAGGTGGGCACGATGTCTACCCGGCGGTGCTCGTCGCGTTGCAGCCCTTGTATCACCCTGAGCAGCATCAGTTCGGTATCGCGGTCGAGTCCGTAGCCGCTTTTGGCTTCGACGGTGGTGACGCCCATCAGGCTCATCTGTTTCAGCAGTGTCTCGGCGCGGGCACGCAAGGTATAATAAGTTGCGTTGCGCGTGGCACGCACGGTGGCGGCAATGCCTCCGCCGCTTTGCATGATCGACAGATAGCTCTCGCCCCGCAAGCGGCGGTTGAACTCGTCGGCACGCTCACCGTCGAACACCGGATGGGTATGCGAGTCCACAAAGCCGGGCAACAGACACTTGCCGCGGGCATTGTAGTGCCAGAAGTGATTGTAGTAACCGTCGCGGGTTTCGCCACGCGAAGCGCCGACGTAGGTAATGATGCCTTTGGTAATCTCGACAGTGGCATTGTCGAGGATGTGCAGGTGGTTCATCTCTTGTGCTCCGCAACGGGCAGACGTGCCTGTGGGAGTGACCAGCCGGGCGTTGAAGATAATAAGGTTTTCTGTCATACTGTTATCAATAAAGTTCCGGCAACCGCATCCCATGTAATCATCCTCTTTTTTATGCCTCGGGAGTAAGAAGCACCCACACTTTGTGGGTAGAGGTACCCACGGTTTGTGAGTAAAGGTACCCACGG
>JAISGR010000104.1 GCA_031262995.1 Prevotellaceae bacterium
TTTAGAAACGAATTATTTATTCATTAATTAAACACGTATGAACCAATACGAAACCGTTTTCATTTTGACTCCCGTTTTGTCTGATGTGCAGATGAAGGAAGCGGTAGACAAATTCAAAGACATCCTCACTGCCGAGGGTGCCGAGATTGTGAATGAGGAGAATTGGGGACTGAAGAAACTGGCATATCCTATCCAGAAGAAGTCCACCGGATTCTACCAGCTAATTGAGTTCAATGCAGAACCTGCTGTCGTTGACAAACTGGAAATCAACTTCCGTCGTGACGAGCGCGTCATCCGCTTCCTGACCTTCAGGCAAGACAAGTATGCCGCCGAATACGCCGCAAAGAGAAGAAGTTTAAAATCAGCTAAAAAGGAGGATTAATCATGGCACAACAAACTCAATCGGAAATCAGATATTTGACGCCTCCCACCGTAGACGTTAAGAAGAAAAAATACTGCCGTTTCAAGAAGAGCGGTATTAAGTATATCGACTACAAAGACCCCGAATTCTTGAAGAAGTTCCTGAACGAGCAGGGTAAAATATTGCCCCGCCGCATCACCGGAACCTCGCTGAAGTTCCAGCGTCGCATTGCACAAGCTGTAAAGCGTGCACGCCACTTGGCACTGCTGCCTTATGTAACTGACATGATGAAATAATATAGGAGGAGGAAAGTATGGAAATTATATTGAAAGAAGATATCACCAATCTTGGATATAAGAACGACATCGTAACGGTAAAGTCCGGATACGGTCGCAATTACCTCATCCCGACGGGAAAGGCTGTCATCGCTTCGCCTGCCGCCAAGAAAATGTTGGCAGAAGACTTGAAGCAACGTGCCCACAAGCTGGAGAAGATCAAGAAGGACGCCGAAGCCATTGCCGCCAAGCTGGAAGGCGTATCACTGACCATTGCCACCAAGGTAAGCTCTACGGGAACCATCTTCGGTTCGGTAGGAAGCATTCAGTTGGCTGATGCTTTGACCAAGCTCGGCTTTGAGATTGACCGCAAGACCATCATCGTGAAAGAAGCTGTGAAGGAAGTGGGACAATACAAGGCAACTGTCAAACTGCACAAAGAGGTATCGGTAGAAATACCGTTCGAGGTAATCGCCGAAGAAGCATAAACTTATTTTTGATCGCTTTAGCCGGGTAATCTGCCACAGATTATCCGGCTTTTTTATTCCTGCGGCTGAGGCATGCACTCATAGCAGCGGCGCCATCAGCCGCACCACGCTTTCGGCAGCTTTCCTTCGGATGGGACGTTTCGACCACTCTTTCAGCGAGATGCGTATGCAGTCGCGCTGGTCGTTCAGGTAGATGTCGCGCAACTTCAACGCAATGGATGTGTCGTAGATAAAGGCATTCACCTCGAAGTTGTGTTCAAAGCTGCGGAAGTCGATATTGGTGGAACCGACGGTAGAGAGTGCGTCGTCGCTCACCATCATTTTGGCATGCAAGAATCCCTTTCGGTAAAAATAGACTTTGACGCCGGCGCGCAGCACATCGCTCAGGTAGGAGCAGGAGGCGAAGTGGGTCAGGCGGTTGTCGGCGCGCAGCGGCAGCATCAGTCGCACATCGACCCCAGCCAGTGCAGCCGATTGCATGGCAAGCAGTATCTGTTCGGTGGGCAAGAAATAGGGCGTTTGAAGATATACATACTTGCGGGCACTCGAGATGGCAATCACCATTCCCTGCATAATCTCTTTCCATTGCCCGATGGGGTCGCCCGTTACGACTTGCATCAGCGAAGAGCCGTATACCTCCAAGCGCGGGAAATAGCGTGAGTCACTGATCAAAGTGCTGTCCACCAGATACCAGTCCAGCAGAAATGTCGTTTGCAATCCGTGTACGGCTTTCCCTTCCACCAGCAGGTGTGTGTCACGCCAATAAGCTTCCGGCGAGTGAGCCATGTATCGTTCTGCCAGATTCATCCCCCCCACGAAACCGATGCGTCCGTCTATCACCACAATCTTTCGGTGATTGCGATAGTTCACACGGCTGGTGAACAGCGGGAAACGCACCTTCAGGAAGCCGTGTACCTCAATGCCTGCCGCCCGCATCTCGTCGAAGAAGTCCGACGGTACCTTCCAGCACCCCACATCGTCGTAGACCACCCGCACCTCCACACCTTGCCGCGCTTTTTGCATGAGCACGTCGCGCACCCGCATTCCGACTTCATCCTTTTCGAAGATATAGAACTCGATGTGAATATGCTTCTCGGCGCGTTCCAGTGCATCGAGCAGTGATTGCAGCATGGATGTTCCGTCGGTGTACACTTCGATGCGGTTGCCGTCGAAAGGAAAGGCTTGATTGGTGTTATAAAAGAAGGTAATCAGGCGGCTGTAGGCGGCAGGCAACTGTGTGGTGTCTTGCGCCAGGTATTCCACCATCGGTTTCTTTATCAGGCGGTTGTAGGTTTTTCGTCCGATAATGCGTTCGCGCCGACTGCTGCGTCCGAAGAAGATGTAGAGCACGATGCCTGCCACCGGAATAAAGGTAAGCACCAATATCCAAGCCAGCGTCTTTACCGGATTGCGATTGTCGAGCACAATGACGATGATGGTTCCGATAATGATGCCGAGATAGAGAATGTCGAAAGTGACACCTGCCACCTGATTAAAGAAAACGTGCCAGTTCATACGGGAGCAAAAGTATATAAATAATAGAACAGCATGACTAAGAAAGAATAAAAAAACAAAAAATAGTTGTCACGGCGCATAGCGCGCTTACATTTATATATACATTTGCTTTTCAAAATCAGCAGAAATATGATTGATTCCAAGTACACTACACTCCTTAAACTTCCACTTTTTCAGGGACTTTCACAGGATGAGATTACATCCATACTGGAACAGGTGCAGATGAATTTTTCTAAATACAATGCCGGAGATATATTGTGTCGCCAAGAGGATGCTTGTAAGGAATTGCTATTCGTTTTGACGGGTACGGTCTCTGTTACCACGACAGCAGCCGATGCCACCTATACCATGACGGAGTTTGTCAATGCCCCTTTTCTGATAGAAGTATTCTCCATGTTCGGGTTAGATACGCGCTATTCCGGTACATACACGGCATATACGCCTGTCAGTACGGTCAGCATCCGGAAGAGCTTTGTGCGGGACGTGCTGCTCAAGTATGACATCTTTCGTTTGAACTACATCAATGCCACCAGCTACCGGGCGAAGCTGTACCGCCGCTGTCAATGGCGGGCGCTTCCCGATACGGAAGAGGGGCGTCTCAAGGATTTCATTCTCTCGCATACGCAGCATCCGGAAGGGGAGAAGCGGCTGAGGATCAAAATGTCTACATTGGGTAATATCCTGAACATCTCGCGGGTAGGTGTCTCTCACATCCTGAACGAGATGCGGGAGGAAGGGCTGTTGAAGTTGCAGCGGGGACAGATTGTGGTGCCCGACGCTGCCCTGTTACAGCCATAGCGCGTCAGGAAGAGCACCCTATATCCGTGCGGCAAGCCTGCGACATGCCACGACAAGCAGCACCGCCGCGGCAAGATACACCGACAGCGGGTTGAGCTGGGAAATATCGGGTGCTATCACGTCGGTCAGGATGTTACGCAGGGCGTTCCATATCAGCGTTGCCGCGTCTGTTGCAACGAATATGACCACCGCAAGCAGTGCACAGAAGAGGCTCCACAACCGTGCCAGCCGACGGGTGCGGTTGGCAGTGAGGCGATGCATCACGCGCCGGCTGAATCCACGGTCGGCTATCTCGTGCCGGTTCTCGTCGAAAAACTGTCGCAACAGGCGGTCGTTATCTGTTTCCGTCATAACCATTTTGTTTTAAGTAAGTAGCCATTTTGTCTTTAGCCCGCGAGAGGTGGCTCTTTACCGTGCCCGCAGGGTAGCCGGTGATGGCGGCAATCTTCTCTATCGGCTGGTCTTCCATATAGAATAAGGTGATGCAAGCGCGTTCAGGCTCTTTCAGGATGGCAAGGGCGCGATAGATGTCCATTTGTTGTCCCACGTCGTCCTGCCGCACCGCGTGGTGTGCGTTGGCGGCAAGCGTCTCCAGCGACGTCGTCTCCTTCCGCCCGCGCAGATAGTCGTAGAACGTGTTGCAGGCTATCCGGTAGAGCCACGTAGAGAAACCGGCAAGGTTCCTGAAGGAGGTCAAGCCGGTATACGCTTTGAGGAAGGTCTCTTGTGCCAGGTCGTCGCTCAGCTCGCTATCCCCGCAAGTCAGGTGAAGCAGCAACCGCCTGACGGGCGACTGATACTTCCCAACCAACTTGTCGAATGCCCGGGTATTGCGGAACACCACGACCTGCGTCACCAATGCGATGTCATCCGAGGGGTTCATTCTTTTTTTGCCCGAGGTAGAATATCACTAACTGTCCGAAACCCATAAACATCACGAGCAGTCCGATGCTACCTACACCGAAATCGCCGGTGATAGCCCACAGAAAGATGAAAAGTCCGATGCCGGTGAATACGTTCCCGATGCCTTTGTTGAACATGCTCTTCTCGGTATCCGCCCGCCTGAAGAAGTCGGGTGGCAACGGTTGACCGCTGGCAATGGCTTGCTCCGCCAGCCGGTATTGTGCCTGCTTGCTCTTGTGCCGGAAGAAGAAGATGACAAAGACAATCAGCAAAGGCACGCCGCATCCGAAGGCGATTGCCACAATGGCAATCATCGCATAGGACGACTGTTGGTCGGAGAACAATTCGAATGTCTGTTCCATCACGCTCGGGGAGTGTCTCGAATCGAAGGCGGCAACCGTTGTAACCGGCAGTTGGGGCGCTGCCGCAACTGTTGGCATGGAAACCGCGGCAAGCATAAAGGTGACGCATAATGCGCCTATAAACTGTTTCATATTACCTGTATTTTAATGATTATACCGATTAGACGCAAGAATAGAAAATAAAGTTGCAATCGCCGCAGGAAAAATATCCCGCAACCTGCTGCTGCTCGAAGCAGTGTTGAAAGGAACTTGTCCCAATGAATAGAAGACGACGCACCGTCTCCGCCTCGGAAGACGCACCGTCTTCCCCTCGAAAGACGCACCGTCTTCGCCTCGAAAGACGCACCGTCTTCCCCTCGAAAGACGCACCGTCTTCCCCTCGGAAGACGCACCGTCTTCCCCTCGAAAGACGAACCGTCTTCCCCTCGGAAGACGAACAGCATATCTGTTGACGACCGGCAGCAGTATGCCGCGCAGTGCCTCCCGGTTATTAAACTTTTCTGATGGATAGTACATCGAATTAAACGCAAAACCCTAACTTTGCGCCCATTATACTCAAAAAAACAATTCTAATAACCGGAACATAATGGACAAACAACTTCTTCTGGGCGACGAAGCCATCGCGCAAGCCGCCCTTGATGCCGGTCTGTCGGGCGTTTACGCCTATCCCGGCACTCCCTCTACCGAAATTACCGAATACATACAGTCGGCTCCCGAAGCTGCCGGGGGCAACGTGCACTGCCGCTGGTCTGCCAACGAGAAGACGGCGATGGAAGCCGCACTCGGCATGTCGTTCGTGGGTAAGCGTTCATTGGTGTGTATGAAGCACGTCGGCATGAACGTTGCCGCCGACTGCTTTGTCAACTCCGGCGTAACCGGCATCACCGGCGGCATGATGGTGGTTGCTGCCGACGACCCGGGCATGCACTCCTCGCAAAACGAACAGGACAGCCGCTTCTATGGCGACTTCACCCTCATCCCCATGTACGAGCCGAGCAATCAGCAAGAGGCTTACGACATGGTGCACGGCGGCTTCGCCTTCTCCGAACAGACGGGCGAGCCGGTGCTGCTGCGCATCGTCACCCGCCTGGCACACTCGCGCGCCGGCGTGGAACGCAAGGCGGTGCAACCGCAAAACGCGATGCACTTCGGCAGCGACCCGCGCCAGTACATCCTGCTGCCCGGCATCGCCCGCCAACGCTACAAAGCGCTGCGGAAGAAGCAAGCCGCCTTCGTCGAAGCTTCCGCAAACTCCCCCTACAACCGATACATCGACGCGCCCAACCAGCAGCTGGGCATCATTGCCTGCGGCATCGGCTATAACTACCTGATGGAGAGCTATCCCGACGGTTGCGAATATCCCGTGCTGAAGATCGGGCAATATCCGCTGCCGCAGCAGCTGCTGCGCCGATTGGCGGATGCCTGCGACGCCCTCTTGGTGCTCGAAGACGGACAGCCTTTCGTGGAGCGTCAGCTCAAAGGGGCGCTGGGATTGGGCATACCGGTGAAAGGTCGGCTCGACGGCACCCTCTCCACCGACGGCGAACTCAACCCCGACACGGTGGCACGCGCCGTGGGCAAGGAGAACCGCCCTGCGTTCGAAGTACCGTCGCTGGTGGCGATGCGTCCGCCTGCCCTGTGCGACGGCTGCGGACACCGCGACATGTACACCGTGCTCACCGAGGTGCTGCGTGCCGAATATCCCGCCCATAAGGTGTTCAGCGACATCGGTTGCTACACGCTGGGGTCGGGCGCACCCTTCCACGCCATCCACTCGTGCGTCGACATGGGCGCCTCCATCACCATGGCAAAGGGCGCTGCCGACGGCGGACTGTTCCCCTCGGTAGCCGTCATCGGCGACTCCACCTTCACCCACTCGGGCATGACCGGCTTGCTGGATTGCGTCAATGAGAATACCAACGTGGTGATTGTCATCTCCGACAACGAAACCACTGCCATGACCGGCGGACAGGACTCTGCCGGCACCGGACGCATCGAATCGATCTGCCGCGGGCTGGGCGTGCCCGAGGAGCACATCCGCGTGGTGATTCCCTTGAAGAAGAACTACGAAGAGATGCGCCGCATCCTCCGCGAAGAGCTGGAGTACAAGGGCGTATCCGTCATCATCCCCCGCCGCGAGTGCATCCAAACCCTCAAACGTAAGCATCAAAAGAAGTAATTCACCATGAAGAAAGATATTATACTCTCCGGCGTGGGCGGACAAGGCATCCTCTCCATCGCCACCGTCATCGGCAACGCCGCCCTCCAAGAGGGACTCTACATGAAGCAGGCAGAAGTACACGGCATGAGCCAGCGAGGCGGCGATGTGCAGTCGAACCTGCGCATCAGCGACCGACCCATTGCCTCCGACCTCATCCCCTCGGGCAAGTGCGACCTTATCATCTCGCTCGAGCCGATGGAGTCGCTGCGTTACCTCACCTACCTGAGCAGCGACGGCTGGTTGGTGACCAACGAAACGCCGTTCGTCAACATCCCCAACTATCCCGAACTGTCGACCCTCCGCGCCGAACTCGACAAGTTGCCCCACAAGATTGTGCTCAACGTAGACGAGGTAGCCAAGGAGATCGGCTCCATCCGCGTAGCCAACATGGTGCTGCTGGGCGCCTGCACCCCGTTCCTCGGCATCGACTTTGCCAAGATGCAGACAGCTGTCGGCGACATCTTCGGACGCAAAGGCGACGCCATTGTCGAGATGAACCAGAAAGCCCTTGCCGCCGGCAAGGAGATAGCCGAGAAGCTCATGTAGACAACCCGCTGCCACAACCCCGACTTTTAATTGATAATTTATAATACCCCTCCTCCATGAATAGCAAATACTGGGAAGCCGAAATCGAAACGATGCCCCGCCCGCAACTGCGGGAACTTCAGCTGGAACGCCTCCGCAAAACAATCGCCATTGCCGCACATTCACCTTATTACAGCAAGGTGTTTGCCACACATGGCATCACCCCCGAATCCATTCGTACCTCCGACGACGTCCGCCGGATACCCTTCACCACCAAAGCCGATATGCGTGCCTGCTATCCCTTCGGCATGGTGTCGGGCAACATGAGCGAGGAGGCAGTGCGGCTGCACTCCTCCAGCGGAACGACGGGCACGCCGACCGTGATTGTACATTCGCAGCACGACCTCGACTCGTGGGCAAATCTGGTGGCACGCTGCCTCTACATGGTGGGTGCGCGTCGTACCGATGTGTTTCAGAACAGCTCCGGCTACGGCATGTTTACCGGCGGACTGGGCTTCCAGTATGGCGCCGAGCGGCTGGGTGCGCTCACCGTGCCTGCCGCGGCAGGCAACAGCAAGCGACAAATCAAGTTCATTCAGGACTTCAAGACCACCGTGCTGCATGCCATCCCCAGCTATGCCATCCGCCTTGCCGAAGTGTTTCAAGAGGAGGGCATCGACCCGACAAAGACCTCGTTGCGCACCCTCGTCATCGGCGCCGAGCCGCACACCGACGAGCAACGCAAGAAGATCGAACGCATGTTGGGTGTGCGGGCATTCAACAGCTTCGGCATGAGCGAGATGAACGGACCGGGCGTTGCCTTCGAGTGTCCCGAGCAGAACGGCATGCACTTCTGGGAAGATTGCTATTTCGTGGAAATCATCGACCCCGAGACGGGCGAACCGTTGCCCGAAGGCGAAGTGGGCGAGCTGGTGCTTACCACGCTCGACCGCACCATGATGCCGTTGCTGCGCTACCGTACCCGCGACCTGACGCGCATCCTTCCCGGCGAATGCCCCTGCGGACGCACACACCTGCGCATCGACCGCATCAAGGGACGCAGCGACGACATGTTCATCATCAAAGGCGTTAATATCTTCCCCATGCAGGTGGAGAAGACGCTCGTGCAGTTCCCCGAGCTGGGCAGCAACTACCTCATCACCCTCGAGACCATCAACAATCAGGACGAGATGCAAGTGGAGGTGGAGCTGAGCGAACTATCGACCGATAACTACATCGAGCTGGAGAACCTGCGGCGCACCATCGCCCGACAACTCAAGGACGAGATTCTGGTTACACCCAAACTGAAATTGGTCAAGAAAGGCTCTCTGCCCCAGAGCGAAGGCAAGGCGGTGCGGGTGAAAGACCTGCGGGATAATAAGTCGTGAGTTCGGTGCGGGCTATTTGTGCAGATATGCCCTCACCATCTCCAGCACCTCGTCGCCATACTTCTCTACCCCTTTCTTGCCGAAGTAGGGAACCTGCGCAAGCGCCTGCCGGTCTGTGGGCAACAGGTTGGCAATGCCCTGCATGGCTTTCTGCTGGATAATGGTATAGACAGGCACTTTCATCGCTTCGGCTTTGGCGTTGCGCCACTTCACCAACCGACCGTAGAGTTCGCGGTTCAGGATGTCGGTACTGCCGGCGCCTGCACCCGATGTCCGTCCGGTCTGTCCGGTTCGTCCGGCATGGGCGCTCTTCCCTTTGACGGGAGGCTTGCTGCTCATGCTGTCCAACGCAAACAGGGCGCGTTTCTTCAGGAAGTCGTTCACGTGGAAACCGGCTGTTGACACATAGCCCATCAACTGCTCTTTCTGCCGGAGCTGCATGCCCAGTGACTCGATGATGTCCGCCAGCAGCTTCTTCAACACCTTGTTATCGGTCTCCACGGGGATTTGCAACAGTTTCTTCAGGGGCTGAAGCTCTTTCTCGAAATAGCCTGCTCCACTGCGAATGCGTCCCAGCAGCACGGCATCGGTGGCGTAGTCGGCAGCAGCCTCCATCAGTGCGACATACCGCTTGACGGAACGCTGTGCCACCCCCGTAACATCCTGCTGCCAGCGCAACGCCTCCTCTTTGCACGCATGCAACAGCCGGGGATAGCGTTGGCGGAAGTGCTCGTCGAGCTGCCGGACATAGCGTTCGAGCAATCGCTGCATCGGCAGGAAGTCGAACAGCTGTTCCAGCAACTCCACAAAGTATTTGCGTTGCAGCACCTGCACGGTGGTCGCGTCGGGCGCCGACTCCGACATCTGCTCCGTGAACTGCGCTATCGACCGGTCGCTGATGACTGCGGCGCGGGTCAGCGGACGGCTCAGCACCATGCCCTCCAGCGATTTGCAGCGGCTCAATGCCACATACGTTTGTCCGTGTGCGAACGAATCGCCCACGTCGATGATTGCCCGTTCGAACGTCAGCCCCTGGCTCTTATGAACGGTGATTGCCCAAGCCAGCTTGAGTGGATATTGCCTGAAGACCCCCTCTATCTCTTCGGTAATCTCCTTGGTCTGTTCGTTCAGCACATATTTGGCATTCGACCACTCCTCGGGATGTACCGCAATGACTTCGCTGCCCCCTTGCGGCAACACCTCTATCCGGTCGTTCGACACCCGCGTCACCTTGCCTATCATGCCGTTGTAGTAGCGGTGCTCGCTCGACGAGTCGTTCTTCACGAACATCACCTGTGCCCCCTGTTTCAGTTGCAGCTCCTTGTCGGTAGGGTAGGCATCTCGGGGAAACTTATTCTCTATCTCGGCTTCAAACAGGAAGGGCATGCCCGGTAGCTGCTTCAGCTCACGGTCGTTGACTGCCTGCGCCTGGTAGTTGTGCGTGGTCAGGCGGATGTAACCCGCTTCGTGCGGCGGACGGAAATCGGGTATGTAGTGGCTGTTCAGCGCTTCCAGCACGGAAGCATCGAAGTCATTCTCGCGAATCTTGTTGAGCAGTGTCAGGAATCGGTTGTCGCTCTGCCGGTACACCCTCTTCAGTTCGATGGTGTAATAGTAGGATTTGGACAGCGCCCGGCTGGAGAAGAAGTAAGGTGTCTGATAATAGTTGCTCAACAGTGTCCATTCCTCCTCTTTGACTACCGGAGCCAGCTGTTGCAGGTCGCCAATCATGAGCAGTTGCACCCCGCCGAAAGGCTGACTGTTGCGGCGGTAGCGGCGCAGCACATCGTCGATGGCATCGAGCAGGTCGGCGCGCACCATGCTGATTTCGTCGATAACCAGCAGGTCGATGCTGTTGAGCAACCTGATCTTCTCCCTGCTGAAGTTGTACCTGAATCTGTCTTTGCTGTCGGCGGCGTTGAAGGAGCTGTCGGGGATATAGGGAGCAAACGGCAACTGAAAGAATGAATGAATCGTCACTCCGCCGGCATTGATGGCTGCAATGCCGGTAGGTGCCACGACAACCATTCGTTTGGTTGCTCCTTCTTTCAATTGTCTGAGGAAAGTAGTTTTCCCGGTGCCGGCTTTCCCGGTCAGGAACAGATGGGTGCCGGTATTCTCAATGAAATCACGGGCGCGGGACAGTTCGGCATTCTCTTCCATTTATGTTGTTTTTAATCGTCTTCCTATTGTTTTAGCCGCCAAAGTAAACGATAAATTCCCTAAAACCACTACTTTTGCGGCGTAAAAAGTAAGCGAATGAAAATAACTATCGTTGCTGGGGCGCGCCCCAACTTCATGAAAATAGCCCCGATTACCCGTGCCATACAAGCAGCACGCGAGGCAGGAAAGGAGATTTCGTATCGGCTCGTTTATACAGGGAGCGAAGACGACCCCAATCTGGATGCCTCACTCTTCTCCGATTTGAATATGCCGAAGCCCGACGGTTACCTCAATGTATACGGGCACGACCACTCTGCCATTACCGCCGCCATCATGCTGAAGTTCGAACAGGAATTAGACAACCATCCCGCACAGACGGTGCTGGTGGTAGACGACTTCACCTCGACCATGAGTTGCGCCATCGTTGCCAAGAAGCGGGGATTGAAGGTGGCGCACGTCATTGCCGGTACCCGTTCATTCGATATGAACATGCCGCGCGAGGTGAACCGCACCATTGTCGATGCCATCTCCGACTACCTGTTTACCGCCGGCATGGTTGCCAATCGCAACCTCAATCAGGAGGGCATGATTCCCGACTATATCCACTATGTAGGCAATATCCTGATAGATTCCATCCGCTACAACCGCAACCGACTGCGCAAGCCGGCATGGTTTGATGCCATGCAACTGAAGGAGAAAGGCTACCTGCTGCTCACCCTCAACCGCCGCAGCCTCATCAAGCAACGGAACACCTTATATAATATACTGCACACCCTGCTCGCCGCTTCCGAGGGAATGCCCGTCATAGCGCCGCTGCATCCTTATGTGCAGAGCGCCGTCAAAGCGCTCGAACTGCCTGCCGACAACTTGCACCTGCTGCCGCCGCAGAGCTACCTCAACTTCGGCTACCTCATCAATCACGCCAAAGGCATCGTGACCGACTCGGGTAATATCGCCGAGGAGGCAACCTTCCTGGATGTGCCCTGCATCACGCTCAACTCGTATGCCGAACATCCCGAGACCTGGCGACACGGCACCAACGTACTGGTAGACGATGACCCGAAGGCACTGACAGCCGCGATGCACACCCTCATGCACGGCGAATGGAAACACACCACACTGCCCGACCGGTGGGACGGACGTACGGCAGAGCGCATCGTGCAGGTATTGCTCGGATAACACTTTCATACGCTTATGGACAAAGACCGCTTCATACAGGAGATGACCGACGACGAAATAGACAATATTCCCGACGACGAACTCGACGAACCGGAAACCTCAGACAACGGGGAACAGCTCTACGAACACCACCGCATCGTGGTAGACAAAGGACAGGAAACCATGCGGGTGGACAAGTTCCTCTTCGACCGGTTGCCCAACGTCTCGCGCAACCGCATACAGCAAGCTGCCCAAGCCGACTATGTACGAGCCAACGAACGACCGGTGAGGAGCAGCTACCGCATCAAACCGCTCGACATCATCACCGTGCTGATGAACCGACCGCTCTACGACAACGAAATCATCCCCGAAGAGATTCCGCTCGACATCGTGTACGAAGACCGTTACATACTGGTCGTGAACAAACCCGCCGGCATGGTGGTGCATCCCGGACACGGCAACTACAGCGGCACGTTGGTCAACGCCCTGGCATGGCACATGAGGGATGTGCCCGATTACGATTCCAACGACCCGCACGTGGGCTTGGTGCACCGCATCGACAAGGAGACCTCAGGACTGTTGGTCATTGCCAAAACACCCGAAGCCAAGACCAACCTGGGCTTGCAATTCTTCCTCAAAACCACCCGACGCCGATACAGGGCATTGGTGTGGGGAACGGTCGAAGACGACATGGGTACCGTCATCAGCGACATCGGGCGAAACCCGCGCGACCGCATGCAGATGACCGTGCTGCCCGACGGGGAAGGCAAACATGCCGTGACACACTACAAGGTGCTGGAACGGCTGGGATACGTCACGCTGGTGGAATGTATCCTCGAGACCGGACGGACACACCAGATACGGGTACACATGAAGTACATCGGACACACGCTCTTCAACGACGCACGCTACGGAGGAAACCATATATTGAAAGGAACTTTCTTCAGCAAGTATAAACAATTTGTAAACAACTGCTTCGACATCTGTCCGCGACAAGCACTGCATGCCATGACGCTGGGCTTTCAACACCCTGTCACAGGCGAGCAGATGGACTTTACCACCCCCGTGCCCGAGGATATGACCCTCTTGCTGGACAAATGGAGAGGCTACATCAGCAACAGAGAATCGGAATGAAACGTATCGCTATTGTCTGCGGAGGCGACTCCTCCGAATATCCCGTATCCATGCGCAGCGCAGCGGGACTCTACTCCTTCATCGACAAGCAGAAGTATGAAGCGTACATCGTTGTGATGCGCCTCAACCAATGGTATGTGCAGCTGGACGGCGATGTGCAACTGCCTGTCGACCGCAACGACTTCAGCTTCACCCTCGCGGATGAGCACAAACCGTTCGACTTCGCTTACATCACCATCCACGGCACCCCGGGCGAGGACGGTAAGCTGCAAGGCTACTTCGACATGCTGCGCATTCCCTACTCCTGCTGCGGCGTATGGGCTGCTTCGCTCACCTTCAACAAGTTTGCCTGCAACCAGTACCTGAAAGGCTTCGGCGTGCGCATTGCCGAATCGTTGCTGCTGCGCGAAGGACAAGCTGTTTCGGACGACGAAGTCATCGGGAAGATCGGACTGCCCTGCTTCGTCAAACCCAACCTGGGCGGCTCCAGCTTTGCCACCACCAAGGTGAAGCTGCGGGAAGAGATTCAACCCGCCATCGAACTGGCATTTAGCGAGGTGAGCCACGAGGTAATTGTCGAAGCCTTCATGGCAGGCACCGAGCTGACATGCGGCTGCTACAAGACGAAGAAGAAATCGGTGGTATTCCCCATCTCGGAGGTCGTTCCCAAGCACGAGTTCTTCGATTACGACGCCAAGTACAACGGCGCCTCCGACGAGATCACCCCCGCCCGCATCTCCGACGACCTGACGCGCCGCGTGCAGACCCTCACCTCCGCCATCTACGACATACTGGGGGCACAAGGCATCATCCGCGTGGATTACATCATCACCGAAGGCAACAAAATCAACCTGCTCGAGGTCAACACCACCCCGGGCATGACTGTTGCCAGCTTCATCCCC
>JAISGR010000105.1 GCA_031262995.1 Prevotellaceae bacterium
AACATCAATACCCCGCTGCTGCGCCGCATGTCGGAAACGGTGCCGGGCACCTTCCAGCACTCCATGCAGGTGGCAAACCTGGCTGCCGAAGCTGCCAACCGCATCGGCGCCAAGAGCCAACTGGTACGTACCGGCGCGCTCTATCACGACATCGGAAAGATGGAGAACCCGGTCTTCTTCACCGAGAACCAGCTTGGAGGAGTCAACCCGCACAAGAACCTGCCCTACGAGCAGAGCGCGCAAATCATCATCAGCCACGTCACCGACGGATTGAAACTGGCAGAGAAGAACAACCTGCCCAAGGTCATCAAAGACTTCATCAGCACCCACCACGGGCGGGGCAAGGTGAAGTATTTCTATATCTCGTGGAAGAACGAACACCCGGACGAAGCGCCGAACGAGGAGCTGTTCACCTATCCGGGACCCAACCCCTCCACCCGCGAAACAGCCATCCTGATGATGGCAGACGGCGTGGAAGCCTCTTCGCGCAGCCTGAAAGAGTACACCGAAGAGAGCATCAACAACCTCGTGGACAAGATCATCGACGGACAAGTAGAGGAAGGATTCTTCCGCAACTGCCCCATCACGTTCAAGGACATTGCCACCGTAAAGACAGTGTTCAAGGAGAAACTAAAGACGATTTACCACACCCGCATCAGCTATCCGGAGCTGAAAAGTACCCCCCAACAATCATGAAGGTTTGCAGCGAACCTGTGCAACCGGTAGCGACGAACTTGTGCAACCGGTAGCGACGAACCTGTGCAACCGGTGGCGACGAACCTGTGCAACCGGTAGCCGTCTGGGTTCCGTTTAAATGATGTACTGTGAACTGATGGATTCGTTGGTCACCACCCGTCGGATGGTCTCGGCGAACATGGCGGCGATGCTGAGTTGCTTGACCTTGACGCACGCCTTGTGATAGGGAATACTGTCGGTGAACACCATCTCCGTCAGCCCCGATTCCTGTACGCGCAGTGATGCCGGGTCGGACATCACGCAGTGGCTGGCAATGGCGCGTACCGACTTGGCGCCCGCCTCCAGCATGATATTGGCAGCCTTGGTGATGGTACCGGCAGTATCGACAATGTCATCAATCAACACCACGTTCTTGCCTTCCACATCGCCGATAATCTGCATGGACGAGACCTCGTTGGCTTTCTCGCGCGACTTGTTGCAGAGCACCAGCGGCACACCCAGATATTTGGAGAAGGTGCTGGCGCGCTTCGAACCGCCCACATCGGGCGTGGCAATCACCAAATCGGACAACTTGAGCGACTCGATGTAGGGCAGGAACACTGCCGACGCATACAAGTGGTCGACGGGAATGTTGAAGAATCCCTGAATCTGGTCGGCATGCAAGTCCATCGTGATCAACCGGTCGATGCCGGCTACCGACAACAGGTCTGCCACCAGCTTGGCGCCAATGGAGACACGGGGTTTGTCTTTGCGGTCTTGTCGCGCCCAACCGAAGTAGGGAATAACGGCAATGATGCTCTTGGCAGATGCACGCTTGGCAGCATCGACCATCAGGAGCAGCTCCATCAGGTTATCAGAGTTGGGAAAAGTGGATTGAACCAGAAAGACGTGAGCACCGCGAATAGACTCTTCGTAAGAGACGGCAAACTCACCATCGGCAAAGTGGGTGATGTTCATCTTGCCCAATGGATGACCAAGGAAAGAGCAGATTTTCTCTGCCAGGTACTTCGAGCTGGTACCCGAAAATACCATCACGGGAATGTTATCGTTCATTGTTTGTTGATAGTTATTGCCCTATAAGCTAATACGGGCGCAAAGGTATGAATTTCCAAAGAGATTCTACAATAGTTGCAAAATTATTCGTAGTTTTGCCCGCACGAAATGGTCGTAAACCCTCATCATGCAAAAGCCCCTTCTTGTATTTTCTGTCCTTTCGGTCGCACTGCTCTCCTCGTGTTCCGGAATCTCTTCTGTGGATACGGTGCGCCGGGTCGATTCGCTCAACACGGTTGCCTATCAGATGCGGTACAGGAACATCGACTCCTCCTTCACGGCTGCCCGACACGCCTTTGCCGCAGCGAAGCGGTACGACGACGGCAAGGCAGAGGCAAGCAACCACCTCGCGTTCTGTGCATTCATCCGGCTGGATTTCGAACAGGCGGCAAAGTACCACGAAGCGGTGTCGCACCTCACACAAAACGAGCTGGAACGCCTGATTGCCGACATCGGCATGATGAAGGTGTGCCAGCGGCAGGCGATGAACAAGGAGTACTATGATTACCGCAACAGCGCCCTGCGCCGCCTCAAGCGCATCGACGAAGAACCCAATCTCTTTAGCGGAACGCACGAACGGCAACGGCTGGCGTATGCCCGTTCGGAGTTCGACATTGTCTCTGCCGTCTATTACTACTACCTGCAACAAAGCGAGAAAGCCGTGGCTGCCATCGACCGCGTAGCGCCGGAAGCGTTGGAGGCGGACACCAATCAGCTGCTGTACTACCATTACATCAGAGGGGCGTCGGAGCTGTGCCCCGCCGACACGCGCGACGAACGGCGGCTGCGCGAGTTCGACGAGCTGTACACCACCTGGCGGATGGCTACCGCCGGCAACTACCTCTACTTCGAGGGGAACGGCATGCAGGGACTTGCCAACCTGATGACCTCCGAAGAGAACTACGCCTACTTCCGCAACCGCCGCTCGTATGCCCTCCAGCAACTGGACGAATCGGCAGATTCGCTGCTGCCGCTGCACCTCGCACAACGGGCGCTGCAAAAGTTCAGGCAGTACGGCGACAACTACCAGATAGCCGGCACCTACGTCTCCATCAGCAAGTACCTCAACCGGCACGGCCGATACGCCGAAGCGTTGGACACCCTGACGCGCGCCCTGCAATGTATGAACGACACCCTCAACCGGGTACCCGAGTGCATGTCGCGCATCCGCGACCAGCTCAGCGTGACCTATGCGGGGTTGGGTATGAAGCGCGAATCGGACACCAACCGCAACAGTTACCTCGACATCCTGGAGGATACCCGCCAAGACCGCGAGCAGGAGAGCCGCTACCAGGCGCTGCAAGCCGAAGCCCACCGCCTGAGCCTGCTCACGGTGGCTGTCATCGCGGGATTCGTGGTGGTGGGCGTGCTCTTCTGGCTGTTCAACCGACGCGGACAGCGGCGCGACCGCATCTACCTGCAACACCTGCGCGAGCTGATAGACACCGCATGCAGCACCTGGATGCGCGAGAACGACCAGACAGCCCTGTCGCTGGCTGACGAGCGACAGCGGTTGGAGAAGCAGCGATACATCTGCGAGCAACACATCGCCGACGGGAAGCGGCAGAACGTGGTGAAGCGCGCCTGCCTCGCCATCGTTGCCGGCATCACCCCCTACATCGACCGCATCATCAACGAGGTGCACAAACTGCCCGCCGTGACCGACCCGCAGATAAAGCGCGACAAGTACCAGTACATCGACGAACTGGTCGGCACCATCAACGAATACAACGACATCCTCGCCGACTGGATCAAGCTGCGCCAAGGCACCGTGAGCCTCCACATCGAGACCTTCGCCCTGAACAGCCTCTTCGACCTGCTGCGCAAAGGCAGTCGCGCCTTCGAGCTGCGCCGGCAGACCTTCGAAGTAACCCCCACCACCGCCCACGTGAAAGCCGACCGCGCCCTGACACTCTTCATGATCAACACCCTCGCCGACAACGCCCGCAAGTACACCCCCGCCGGCGGACACATCCATATCTACGCCACCCTGTCGGAGACGTTCGTCGAAATATCGGTGACAGATACCGGCTACGGACTCTCACCCGAAGATGTGGCACGCATCACCAGCGAGAAGGTGTACAACCCGCGGGAGATCGGCAGCAGCACCCTCAAGGAGGAGGCGAGAAAGAACACAGGCAGCGGCTTCGGACTGATGAACTGCCGGGGCATCATCGAGAAGTACCGCAAGACCAGCGATGCCTTCCGCGACTGCCTGTTCGGCGTGGAGAGCACCCCCGGCAAGGGCAGCCGCTTCTATTTCCGCCTGCCCGCAGGCAAAGTGCGATAAAAAGCGCGCGGCACGCAATAAAACAGCCCGCTGTCAGTTTAACAGAATAAACGAAGCTTATACAAGATGAAGAAGAGATACACCATATTATATATGTGCGCACTCCTGACCGGCACCCTTGCCGCTCAGGACAAGAACCAGTTCAACCCCGTCAACACAGGCGTCAACTCCTTGAACATCGCCCCCGACTCGCGCGGCGGCGGCATGGGCGACGTGGGTGTTGCCACCGACCCCGACATCAACTCGCAATACTGGAACCCTGCCAAGTACCCCTTCACCATCAGCCGTGCCGGCGCGGCGATCTCCTACACCCCCTGGCTGCGCAAGCTGGTGAACGACATCGACCTTGCCTACCTGGCAGGCTACTACCGCATCGGCGAGTATCAAGCCATCAGCGGGTCGCTGCGCTACTTCTCGCTGGGCGAAGTGCCGGTCAACTACGAAAACGACGGCGCCGGATACACCATCAAACCCTACGAGATGGCAATCGACGTGGCATACTCGCGCATGCTCTCCGAGCACCTCTCGGCGGCGGTAGCCCTGCGTTACATCTACTCCGACCTGGCTTACCGCGAGGACGAAGAGGTCTCGCCCGGCTCGGCATTCGCTGCCGACATCGCCTTCTACTACAACAACTACCTGATACTGGCACAACGCGAGTGCCTGCTGGCGTTCGGGCTGAATGCCTCGAACATCGGCACCAAGATTTCGTACGACAGCGGCAACACCAGTCTGTTCCTGCCCACCAACCTGCGGATAGGCGCCTCGCTGCTTCTCCCGATCGACACCTACAACACCATCGGCATCTCCTTCGATGCCAACAAGTACATGGTGCCCACCCGCCCGATACGGGGCGCCGACGAATCGCAGGAGGCGTACGAGGAGCGGCTGGAGCGCGACTACTACGACATCTCCCCCATCAAAGGCATCTTCAAGTCGTTCGGCGACGCCCCCGGCGGATTCAGGGAAGAGATGCAGGAGATACAGTGGTCGCTGGGCTTGGAGTACACCTACAACCAACGCTTCTGCGTGCGCGGCGGGTACCACTGGGAGAGCGAAAACAAAGGCAACCGCAAGTACTTCTCCTTCGGCGCAGGCTTCAAGATGAGCGTCTTCTCGCTGGATGCCGCCTACCTGCTCTCCACCGCACAAAGCAACCCGCTCGACCAGACCCTGCGCTTCACGCTGGGATTCGACCTCGACGGAATAAAAGATCTGTTCGGCAGCAAAAGATAAAAGCAGATAATCCGACAGCAAATTTGCGCGAGCCTAATCGCGCAAACTGCGCGAGCCTAATCGCGCAACTTGCTCAAGCCTAATAGAGCAAACTGCTCAAGCCTAATAGAGCAAACTGCTCAAGCCTAATAGAGCAAACTGCTGTAGCCTAATACAGCAGACTGCTGTAGCCTCATACAGCAAGCTGCTGTAGCCTAATACAGCAGATTGTAATCCGAAGACTACTCCTTCGGGGAGACGGAGGTTATTCATGAAAAATAATGCGGTTTACACTGAATAATTACAACAAGTAGTATTATTCATCCAAAGTTTTGTATATTTGCGCCAAAATATAATCACAAGTGTCATGCTACGTTCATTTTGTGCTGTACTACTACTCGGAATAAGTATTATCTCATCGACACTGCCTCTCCGCGCGGCATCCCTGCCGGCAGGAGAGCAGCCCGTCCGATTTGTACTCATTCTCTCCTCGTACACTTACGAAACGGAATGGAGCACTTCGCTTGCCAAGGACATCAAGGGACTGCTGGAAGATGCACGCTCCGACGTAAAAGTCAACATCACGCATGCCGACATCACCAGCACCTCGTCACTGCTTGCCGACCGCTTCGCCATGCAGGGCGCTTTCTCCTACGGACGCCTCACCGCCACCCATATCCTGCCTGACCTGCTGATACTGATAGGCGACGAGAGCTGGATGCTCTACCGCATCATGGACTTGCGCGGCACGTGGAACAAGATTCCGGTGGTGCTGAGCGGCATGCACGACCAAATCATGAACGACTACACCGCCTACTTCCCCCACCGGCAGATACCCGACAGCACCCTGATTCCGCTGGCTGCCTCGACAGGCGCTTTCCGCGCAGCCACCGTAATAGAACCGGACAACACCCCGCAGACCCTGCAACTGATTCGCACCCTCCACCCCGCGTGCAAGCACCTATACTTCCTCTCCAACGGCACCTACTCGGACAGCTATGCGAAGAAGCAGCTGCAGCAAACCATCCATGCCGAGGGCGACCGGTTCACCCTGACCGAACTGCTCTACACTCCCAACCGTGCCGACTCCGTGCGCAGACAGTTGGAAAACTTCCCCTCCGAAAGCCTGCTGATAGTCAACAATGCCACGCCCCCCATAAGCCCGTCGGCAGTGCCGGTCATCACCCTGCGCGACATCCCCTACACCGACCGGATGCCGCAAGGCGGGTTCTTTGCCACCACTACCGAACAGGCAGCCCTCTCTGCACGGGCTGCCCTGACACTCCTCGACGGACAGGACGCCGAAAATGTCATCGCCTCCGACACCGCCTACTACCTCAACCGGACAGCCCTGCTGAATGCCGACCTCGAAGGACGCGCCCGCCTGCTGCCCGACACCGTCGACCGCCACGTCCCGCCCCCATTCATCGTGCGCCACATCCGCCGGATAAGCATCGGCGTGCTCATGGCGATCGTGCTGGGATTCATCCTTTACCGCATCGTGAGCTTCCACTTCTACCGGCGCAACCTGCAACGGCTGTACGGACAGTACAAGTCGCTGTACGACGAGTATCAGGCGGTGTACGAGAACATGCCCATCGGACTGATGCTGTTCGACCGCGACGGACACCTGCTGCAAAACAACGTAGCCGCCTCCAAGCTGCTGCCCGACGAATCGCTGCGCCGCTCCATCTTTCAGAACAGCCAGCCCAACCACACCATCGACTGGAACGGCTACTCCTACTACATCATGTTCAGACGCATCGCCGACGAGGCAAGCAACGACAACATGCTCTTCATCATCGTCGACCACACCGAGGTGGAGAAGATGCGGCGCGACAAGGAGCGCATCTACAACGTGTTCAACTTCGCCATGAACCGCTCGGGCATCGGTGTGGCATCCTACAACCTCATCGATCAGTCGGGCTTCGCCACCAACGCGTGGTACCAGCTGCTCGACATGAAGCAGGCGGACACGCACAACTTCATCGAACACTCCACCCTCGCCCCCGAAGACCGCAAGCGCGTGCAGCAATACCTGAAGAAGGTGCGCTACGGCGTGTCGCAACCTTTCCTGCAAAACATACGGGTCATGACCACCAAAGGCGAAGAGAGATTCCTGCGCTGCTTCATCAAGCCGATAGACTACTTCCCCAACGAGGGAAGCGTCACCGTTGCCGAGCTGATGGTGAACATGGACGCGCAGATACGCCGCGAACATGAGCTGAAGGACTTCATGCTGAAAGCGCAGGAGAGCGAACGACTGAAACATGCTTTCGTCACCAACATCCGCGACGACATCCGCCTGCCCTGGCACAACATCGCCGCCCTGGCGGAAGAGCTGACGGAGACCCGTGACTTTGCCCGCCGCAAGGAACTCTACAAACAGCTGGAGGAGAACAACACCGTCCTGCTCAACCTCATCCGGCAGTTTATCGAGGCATCGCAACAAGAATCGTTGAACCCCACAATGCCACCTGCCGTATGAAACGCCGACTGCTACTCTCCGGCATCCTCCTGCTCTGCCTGTTGCTACCGGCAACCGCAGCACACACCGACAACGCCGCTGCCGACAGCACGACGCACATCCTGCTCATCAACTCGTACAGCAGCCAGACGGCATGGAGCAGCAACCTGGCAGACAGCATAGAGACAGCCATTCGGGAGCAACACCCGGGCTGGTCGATATACAACGGTCAGCTCAAGACCGACATCGCCCAAGTGGCAGCCTCCGCCCAGTTCACCATGCGCTCCGTGCTGTGGGGATATACCGAACAGCGCACAAGCACCGTGGTGCCCCCCACCAGCCAACACTTCTCACACTTCTTCATGCAGGACGACATCCCCGATGCCCTCATACTGCTGGGAGACGAAAGCCTCCTGATCTACCGATCGCTTGCCTACTACCTGAACAAATGGGAGCAGACACCCGTGATACTCTGCATGACGAGCGACTCTATCTCCATAGAAGGCTGGCACCCGCCCCATCCGTTTAGCTACGACGACATGGTTCCCGTATCCCACTTCCGACAGATTACCTCATCCCCCACCGACAGCGTGCCCAAACAGATTCATTTCAACATGTCGGGCACCATCGCCTCCTCGACCGTGCGGCAGAACCTCACCCTGATCAGGCAACTGATGCCCGGGCTGAAAGAGCTGGTGTGGATAGACAACGATTACTATTCCGCCCAAAAGAAACGATTGGAAGTGGAACGACTGATGCCCCGCATTATGCCCGACGTGCACTACAAAACCATGATACACGACCGCCGCAACACCGACTCCATCTACCACGCCATGCTGGAACCGGTGCCCGGACGCGCCTTCCTCACCTACAGCTGGAACATGGACGGCTTATACAGCCGGTACACCCACAGAGAGATCGACTCGCTCTTCACCCACATATCGACCGCCCCCATCTTCAGCCTGACGCAACGCGACTTCGAAGCCGACAATTACTACGTGGGCGGCTACTACTTCGACACGCCCGACATTGTGATGCGCACCGTAGACCTGGTCGACCGCGCCGTAGCCGGCAACAACCTGAATGTGATGCCGTTCAACACCATCACCGCGGGCAGCATCATCCTGAACTACAGCGCACTGAAGCGATACGACCTGCTGTCGGAAGCCCTACGGTTGCACAACGTGACCTACCGGCACATCCCGCCGCCGTTCTACCACCGGTACGAAACGGAGATACTCGTCACCGTGCTCTTTCTGGCGCTCATGCTCGCCTTCCTCTTCATCGCCCTGCACCGCATGCGCTACAACCGCCGGATGCGTACCGATTACATACGCTACAAGCGGCTGTACAGCCGCTTGCAAGTGATTTACGACACCGGCTCTATCGACTTCACCCTGTACGACAGACAGGGGAATCGCCTCAACCGTGTCTTTGCCGAGACAACCGCCGACAACAACCGGCAACAGTCGGCGTTTCGCTTCAGCGCCAACATGTTCGACAGCCCTTACCTGCTCGAAG
>JAISGR010000007.1 GCA_031262995.1 Prevotellaceae bacterium
ATAGGAACAACAGCTCCGTCCCATTGAGAGAACAGGCTTGTCCCAATGGAGTAACGCGCTCATTTCAATGGGAGATTGCTTCAAAAAAAACATCCTGATTCTCTTGGTATGGCAAAAAATCCTATCTTTGCCCGCAGTTTTCTACTAAGAAGAACCACATCTAAGTGATGATTATGATGAGAACAGTAATATCTATCTTATTCTTATGTCTGATGCTTCCGCTGCGGGCGGTACAGAAAAGCGACACGTTGACAGCGTATGGTATCGTCAATCTCTCCGTATGCAACATGCGCGCTACTGCCGACTTCACTGCCGAAATGACCACACAAGGATTGCTGGGCATGCCTGTCCGCGTGCTGCAATACAAGGAATGGTACCAGATAGAGCTGCCCGACGGATACATCGGCTGGGTGCATCGTGTTGCCATCAGCCCCGTCACTTCCGAACAACTGCACCGCTGGAACAGTGCCGAGAAAATCATTGTTACCGCTCATTACGGCTTTGTCTACTCCGAACCCGACGAAGATTCGCAACCCGTATCCGACGTGGTGGCAGGCAATCGCCTGAAGTGGGAAGGACGAAAAGGACGCTTCTACCGCGTCTCCTACCCCGACGGACGCATCGGCTATCTGCATCGCGACCTTGCCATGCCCGAACCCAAATGGCGCAAGGAGCTGAAGCAAGATGCCGCTTCCATCATCCGTACCGCACACACACTGTTGGGCGTACCCTATCTCTGGGCAGGCACCTCCTCCAAAGGAATGGATTGCAGCGGGTTTATCCGGAACATTCTCTATATGCACGACATCATCATTCCCCGCGATGCCGGTCCGCAATCGCGCACGGGAGAACGCATCACCATTGCGCCCGATTACGGCAATCTGCAACCGGGCGACCTGATATTCTTCGGACGGAAAGCTGTCGGCGCCGACAAGAAGGAACGGGTGGAACACGTAGGCATGTACATCGGCAACAAACGGTTCATTCATTCGCAAGGCGATGTGCGCATCAGTAGCTTCGACCCCGACGACCCGCTGTTCGACCGCCCCAATCTGAACAGACTGCTCTTTGCCGGGCGCATACTTCCCTACATAAATAAAGAAAAAGAGTTGAACACAACAGAAACGAATCCGTTTTATCGATTATAGATTATAGTTATGCTAACCAGAAGAAACTTTCTCAAAACAGCCACCCTCGCCGCTATCGGTTCGGGGCTGACAATCGACAAGCTCTTTGCTGCGCAGACAGGTTCTGTCGGAGGCAGCTCCGCATTGACAGGCAACATGAACCGGAACCTGATGGACAAGATGTCGACAGCCGGCGGAGAATCGCCTACCCTGTTCAACATCAACAGCAACGGGCTGAATGCCGGACGGTTGCAAATGACCTTCTTCCCCTACGAACTGAAATTGGAGCATGTCTTTACCGTTGCCACCAACTCACGCACCACCACCCCCGACGTGCAGGTAGAGATTACCTTCGACGGCATCACCGGCTACGGCGAAGCCTCCATGCCTCCCTATCTGGGCGAATCGACGCAAAGCGTGATGACCTTCCTGCGCAAGGTCGACCTGTCGTCCTTCAACGACCCGTTTCAATTAGAAGAGATATTGACATACGTAGACAGTCTGTCACCCGGCGACACTGCTGCCAAGGCAGCCGTCGACATCGCTATGCACGACCTTGTAGGCAAGATGCTCGGCGCACCGTGGTACAGGATATGGGGCTTCGACGCAGCCAAAGCTCCCTCTACCACCTTCACCATCGGCATCGACACCCCCGATGTGGTACGGCAGAAAACACTGGAGTGTGCCGACCGCTTCAATATATTAAAGGTGAAGGTGGGACGCGACAACGACAAGGAGATGATCACCACCATCCGCTCGGTCACCAATCTGCCCATCGCCGTCGATGCCAATCAGGGATGGACAGACAAGCACTACGCCCTCGACATGATTCACTGGCTCAAAGAACAGGGCGTGGTGCTGGTGGAACAACCCATGTCGAAAACCCGCCCCGACGACAACGCATGGATTACCGCCCACAGCCCCCTGCCTGTCTTTGCCGACGAATCGCTGCAACGCCTCAAGGACATACTCCCCCTGCGCGATGCCTACAACGGCATCAACATCAAGCTGATGAAGTGCACCGGTATGCGCGAAGCACACAAGATGCTCGTCATGGCACGTGCGCTGAACATGAAGGTCATGGTGGGCTGTATGACCGAGACCTCGTGTGCCACCTCCGCCGCCGCACAACTCTCGCCGGCAGTCGACTTTGCCGACCTGGATGGCAACCTGCTCATCACCAACGACCGCTTCCGGGGCATGGAGGTGGTAAAAGGGCGCATTACCCTACCCGACCGTCCCGGTATCGGTGTAGTAAAGCTATAACCCCCAAACAAGATAAACATGATATTACTCAAGCATACACTGCGCCGATTGCCGATAATGCTGCTATTATCCGTGTTGCTGATTGGCATACCAACGGCAGCACACTGCAATAACGATGGGAACCACCCCATCCTGATTATCAGCTCCTACAATCCCGACTCGCGAAACACCTCGCAGAACATATCCGACTTTGTCGAAGAGTTCGAATCGTTGGGTGGCTCCACCTCTGTTGTACTGGAGAACATGAACTGCAAGAGCTTCTCCGAAGCCAGGCTTTGGAAGGGACGCATGGAGGAGCTGCTGAAGAAATACCAAGGCGACCTCACCCCTTCGCTCATCGTGCTGATAGGACAAGAGGCATGGACAGCCTATCTCTCGCAAGATTCCCAGCACGACATACCGGTGATGGTGGCACTTGCCAGCCGCAACGCCATTATCCTGCCGTCGGACAGCATCAACCTGCGCACATGGATGCCCGAATCCATCGACGCCTTCGACGACCTGCCCAGTCACAACATCAAGAGCGGCTTTGTCTACGAATACGATGTGACAGCCAACATCAACCTCATCCTCAGCCTCTATCCCGACACCCGTAACATTGCCTTCGTGTCCGACAACACCTACGGAGGCGTCGCTTTGCAAACACATGTCAGGGAGGAGATGAAGCAGTTTCCCGACCTCAACCTCATCCTGCTCGACGGACGCAACAATACCATCTACAACATCATCGACAAGATACGCCAACTCCCTCCGCACACCGCCCTGCTCATCGGTACCTGGCGCGTCGACATGAACGACGGCTACTTCATGAAGAATGCCACTTACATGATGATGGAAGCCTCCACACAGTTGCCCTCGTTCTCCATCACCTCCGTAGGCATTGGCTATTGGGCAATCGGAGGCATCATGCCGAAATACCGCTTAGTAGGACGGGAGATGGCACAACAAGCCATCAAGTGGCTCAATACGCCCCAACATGTCAATGCCGACATTGAGGTGATAGCCAACCGCCTTGTCATAGACGACCAGCAGGTGAAGGAACGGAAGATAAACCTGGACGCCCTTGCCGACCGGGAAGTGGAGTACATCAACAAAACGCTTTCGTTCTACGAGCTGTACACCAAGGAGATCTGGACATTCTCCTCCCTCTTCATCCTCCTGCTGACGGGACTGATTGTGGCGCTCTCCTTCTACTACCACACCAAGAAGATGAAGAACAAGCTGGAAGTCTCCGAAAGCCAATTGCGCGTAGCCAAAGAGGAGGCGGAAGAATCCAATCGTTTGAAGAGCGCCTTCCTCGCCAACATGAGCCACGAGATACGCACCCCGCTCAACGCCATTGTCGGCTTCTCGGATGTATTGGCATTCGGCGAAATCAGCGAAGAGGAGAAGCAGGGATACGCCAAGATTATCAAAATCAATTCGGACATGCTGCTCCGGCTGATTGGCGACATCCTCGACATGTCGAGGCTCGAATCGGGGAATGTGAAGTTCGAATACCAGTCATGCGATGTCGTCCAGCTGTGCATGCAGACCCTTGCCTCGGTAGAGCAGGGCACGAACATCAAGAACAACCGCTTTGCCTTTGTGTGCGACATGGAATCGTTCGTCATGACGGTCGATCCGCAACGCCTGCAACAGGTCATCATCAACCTGCTTACCAACGCCAATAAGTTTACGGAAAACGGAAACATCACCCTGTCGCTGGAGGTTGACCAAGCCTCGCAGGTGGCACGCTTTGCCATTTCCGACACCGGATGCGGCATCCCGCCCGAGAAACAGCACCTCATCTTCGGACGCTTCGAGAAACTGAACGAATTTGCGCAAGGCACCGGACTGGGTCTCTCCATTTGCAAGCTCACCGTTGCCAAGTGGAAAGGCGAAATATGGATAGATTCCGACTACACCGACGGCGCCCGCTTTATCTTTACCCACCCGCTAAACAATTTACCTGATGAATAAAACTTTCCCCGCACTGCTCCTTTCCCTGTTCCTGCTGGCAGGATGTACGCCACAGCGAACGGATATCGAACTCGTCATCATCGAAACCAGCGACATCCACGGGAACTTCTACTCCGACCCCGAGATAGGCAATGAAAACATACCCGGCAACCTTGCCAAGGCGTGCTCCTACATCATGCAACAGCGGAAGAAGTACGGCGACGACCTGCTGCTGATGGACAACGGCGACATCTTGCAGGGGCAACCCATCACCTACTACTACAACTACGTCGACACCACCTCCGTGCACCTCGCCGCCGACATGCTGAACTACATGGGCTACAACGTGGGCAACGTGGGCAATCACGACATCGAAACCGGCGAAAAGGTCTTCGACCGCTGGAGCAAGGATTGCAGCTTCCCCGTGCTGGGCGCCAACGTGATCGACACCCTCACCGGACAACCCCACTTCACCCCCTACACCGTGCTGAAACGCAACGGCATCAAGATAGTCGTGCTGGGCATGGTCACACCTGCCATCCCGATATGGGTACCCGAAGACAAATGGCAGGGACTGCGCTTCGAAGACATAGAAGAGGCTGCCCGCAAGTGGATACCCGTCATCCGGCAGAAGGAGAACCCCGACATCGTCATCGGACTGCTGCACACCGGAGCGAACGCCTACACCGTAGACCGACGCTACCGCGAAAATTCGGCAGTGGAGATGGCAGAGCGTGTGCCGGGCTTCGACGCCGTCCTGCTGGGACACGACCACCTGCAACTCTGCAAGAAGGTGGCAAACGCCAACGGCGACTCGGTCTTCGTCATCAACCCCGGAAACAACGGCGAAGCGGTTGCCCAGATACACATCAAGCTGAAGCTCAAGGAGGGCAACATCATCAGCAAAGAGATTACCGGACACATCGAAGAGACGAAGACATACCCCGAAGACAAGGATTTCCAAGCCTACTTCGCCCGCCAGCGTCAGCGCGTACGGAACTATGTGCAGACCAAGATAGGACGCATCTCCAAAACCATCTCCACCCGCGATGCCTACTTCGGTCCCAACGCCTTCGTCAGCCTCATCCACATGATACAGATGGAGGTGTGCAAAGCCGACATCTCACTGGCATCACCGCTCTCCTACAACACCGAGATACGGCAGGGAGACGTGACCATGGGCGACATCTTCCGCTTCTATACCTTCGAGAACCAGCTCTACACCATCGAGATGTACGGTCGCGAGATAAGAGACGAACTCGAGATGTCATACAACCTGTGGACGAACCGCATGTTGTCGCCCGACGAACACCTGCTGCTGCTGCGCGAGCAACCGCTGGACGGCACCAGTGAACGTTCCTTCTTCGTGAACTACACCTCCAACTTCGACTCGGCGGCAGGTCTCTTCTACACCGTCGACGTGACCCGCCCGATGGGCAACAAGGTGCACATCACCGGCTTGACCAACGGACAACCGTTCGACCTCAACCGGATCTACCGCGTTGCCGTGAACTCCTACCGGGGCAACGGCGGCGGCGAGATGCTCATCAAAGGCGGCGGCATCCCCTCCGAAGAGCTGAAACAGCGCATCGTGTTCAAATCGCCCCACGACTTCCGCTACTACCTGCGTAAACACTTCCAGCGCAGCAAGGAGATAACGCCGCGCGTATTGGGCACCTGGCACTTCGAACCCCGAAAGTGGGCGGAGGAGGCTGCCAAACGCGATTACGAATACCTGTTCGGGAGCAAGGAATAAACCCCACCGGTCATTCTCCCATAGCACAGGTTCGCTGCCAACGGTTGCACAGGTTCGTCGCTAACGGTTGCACAGGTTCGTCGCCAGCGGTGGCACAGAATACCTAAAAGTAGGGATTGCCTTGCGTTAAGATATGCAGTTATTTTGCAGCGCAATTTTAACAGTTAAGGCATCAAATGAAGAACTTTGTATTCGCAATGCTCGTTCTGTCGGGCATCAGCCTCTCTGCACACAATCCGATCAGAGAAGGCAACATGATTTCGGGGCACGTCATCGTAAAGGGGAGTGAAGAGAACATCCCCTACGCCACGGTTTACATCAAAGAGAATGGAGCGGGAACCGCATCCAACGAACAGGGGCAGTTCCAATTCACCCAACTGCCCGAAGGCAAGTACACCCTGCGTGTATCTGCCGTGGGCTATCACACACAAGAAAAGGAGGTGACGGTGAGCCGCGAGTTCACTGCCGTGCTACACTTCCAGCTGGAGGAGGAGAGCTACCTCACCGACGAGGTCGTGGTCTCTGCCAACCGCAACGAGGTGAGCCGGCGCAACGCATCGGTCGTGGTCAACGTGATGAGCGCCAAGCTGTTCGAGACCGTCAACTCCACCGACCTTGCCAAGTCGCTCAACTACCAGTCGGGGCTGCGGGTGGAGAACAACTGCCAGAACTGCGGATTCCCGCAAGTGCGCATCAACGGACTGGAAGGTCCCTACTCGCAGATACTCATCAACAGCCGCCCCGTCATCAGCGCCCTGAGCGGCGTGTACGGACTGGAGCAGATTCCGGTCAACATGATCGAACGGGTCGAAGTGGTGCGCGGCGGAGGCTCCGCCCTCTTCGGCGCCAATGCGGTGGGAGGCACCATCAACATCATCACCAAAGACCCTGTCAATAACTCTTTTCAGGTATCGAGCACGCTCTCCGTCACCGACCAAAACACGTGGGAGCAGTACATGGGCGGCAACGTATCGCTCGTGGCGCCCGACAACTCCTACGGCATCGCCCTCTACGAGAGCTACCGCAACCGCAACCCCTACGACCGCGACGGCGACGGATTCTCCGAACTCGGCAAGCTCAACATGAACACCTTCGGGTTCCGCTCCTACTACCGACCCACGCCGATGAGCCGCATCAATCTGGAGTATCACACCACCAACGAGTTCCGGCGCGGAGGCAATAAGTTCGACCGCCAACCGCACGAAACGGACATCACCGAGCAGACCCGGCACGTCATCAACAGCGGAGGAGCCGGATACGACCTCTTCTGGAAAGAGTACAAACACAAGCTCTCCCTCTTCGGCTCCCTGCAACACACCGACCGCAACAGCTACTACGGCGCGCAGCAGAACCCCAACGCCTACGGCAAGACCAATGACCTGACGTGGGTGGCAGGCGGCATGTACACGGGCAACTTCGACAAGGTGTGGTTCGCACCTGCCACCTTCACCGGCGGCATCGAGTATCAGGAGAACAAGCTGCACGACGTGATGACCGGCTACGACCGCGACATGCGACAGGAGATACGCATCGCCAGCCTCTTCGCCCAGAACGAGTGGAAGCTGAACCGCTTCTCCCTGCTGGCAGGCTTCCGCTTCGACAAGCACAACCTGATAGAGAACCTGATCTTCAGCCCGCGCATCAACCTGCTCTACAAACCTGCCGAATCGTTTCAGGCACGACTCACCTACTCCACCGGCTTCCGCGCGCCGCAAGCCTACGATGAAGACCTGCACGTGACTGCCGTGGGAGGCGAAGGCGTGCAAATCCAACTGGCAGACAACCTCAAACAGGAACGCTCCAACAGCTTCAGCGGCTCGGTGGACTGGACAACCAACCTCGGACACTGGCAAGCCAACCTGCTGCTCGAAGGCTTCTACACCGGATTGGACAACGTCTTCGTGCTCGACGACCTGGGCATGAACAGCGACGGCTACATGATCAAGGAACGCCGCAACGGCAACGGCGCCCGCGTCTACGGCGTCAACCTCGACGCCAAGATTGCCCACGGCACCGAAGCACAGTTCCAGCTCGGGTTCACCGCCCAGCGCAGCCGCTACACCTCCGACGAGGAGTGGGCACAGACCGACGAAGGCACCCCGCTCACCACCCGCCGCATGACCCGCACACCCGACTACTACGGCTACTTCACCTTCACCTCGGCGCCGCTGCCCCACTTCGACTTCTCCCTGTCGGGCATCTATACCGGCAAGATGATTGTGCCGCACACCGTCACCACCCTACAGGCAGACGGCAGCACCGCCAACCAATACCGCATGGAGCACACGCCGCAGTTCGTCGACCTCAACCTGAAGCTGAACTACACGTTCGTGCTGCACGACCACATCAAGTTACAGCTCAATGCAGGCGTGCAGAACATCTTCAATAGCTTCCAGAAAGATTTGGATAAGGGAGAGTTTCGCGATTCGGGCTACTTCTACGGTCCTACGCAGCCGCGGACGCTCTTCATCGGCATCAAGATTGCAGGCTGACCGTTCACCCGCCGCGCACGGGTACTACTCGGATAGGGCTACGAGTACTACTCGGATAGGGCTACGAGTACTACTCGGATAGGGCTACGAGTGTTACTCGGATACGGCTACGAGTAGTACTCGGATACGGCTACGAGTAGTACTCGGATAGGGCTACGAGTGTTTCTCGTTCTATTCAAACCAGGAGTTATCTGCCGGCGTGGGTGTCGTACTGTCTGTTGCCAGCGAATCGGACTGT
>JAISGR010000051.1 GCA_031262995.1 Prevotellaceae bacterium
TTTGTTGTACTGCTTGGTCAGGTCTTGTATCAGGCTGTTGGCATTGTCGGTGGCGGTCTGCATGGCGAGCGTGCGCGCGGCATGTTCGGAGGCGTTGCTGTCGGCAAGCACGGTGTAGAGCTGCTGGTTGAGCGCTTTGGGCAGCAGCGCGGCGATGAGTTCGGCAGCCGACGGCTCTATGATGTAGTCGTTGCGATAAGCCTGTCCGCCGCCGGCTGTCGGCTGTTCGGCGGTATCGTCTTTCAGGCGGGTCAGGTCGAGTGGGAGATAGGTCTCGCGCGTCAACAGCTGGGTGCCCATCGACTTGAAGTGGTGGTAGATCAGCTCCACGCGGTCAATCTCCTTGTCGGCAAAGAGCTGCATCAGGGTGGCAGCCAGCTGTTCGGTCGCGGCAAACGAGGGCTTGTCTGCCATGTCGCTCAAGTCGGCTTGGGGAGTGAAGCCCAGCTTGCCGACGGCTTTCGCAACCTGCTTGCCCACCGGATAGATCAGGATGTGCTCTTTGCCGAGCGACCGATACTCGTCGACGGTCTGTTGCAGCAGGCGGGCAATGTTGGCATTGAAGGCGCCGCACAGGGAGGTGTTGGACGAGAAGGGAACGATGGCAACGCGCCGCACGGGGCGTATTTGGGTGTAGGGCGTTTCGATGGTGGCATCGTTGGCAAGGAAGCCGGTGAGCATTTCGCTCAGCTTCTGCTGGTAGGGCAGCATCTGCTCGACCCGTGCTTGTGCCTTGTGCAGCTTGGCAGAGGCAACCATCTTCATTGCCGAGGTGATTTGTCGGGTGCTCTTGACGGAGTTGATGCGGCTTTTGACTTCTTTGAGTGAACTCATCTGCGTGTGTCGTTAAAATTGTTTTGCCACCGCTTCCGCCGTCTCTTCTATCAGCTGTGACACCTCGTCGTTGATGGTGCCGCTCTTGAGCACGTCGAGCACGTCGGTGCGGTGGTTGCGTTCGAGCGTGTCGAGGAAGCTTTGTTCGAAGTCCGACACCTTGTCGAGCGGTATGCCGTGCAACAAGCCGTGCGTGCCGCAGTAGAGGATGGCTATCTGCTTCTCTACGGGCATCGGGCTGTATTGGGGTTGTATCAGCAGGCTGGTGTTCTTCCGTCCCTTGTCGATGGTGAGGGCGGTCACGGCATCCATGTCGCCGCTGAACTTGGTGAATGCTTCCAGCTCGCGGTACTGTGCCTGGTCTATCTTGAGGGTACCTGCCACCTTCTTCATCGCCTTGACCTGGGCATTGCCTCCCACGCGGCTCACCGAGATGCCCACGTTGATGGCAGGTCGGTTGCCCTGGTTGAAGAGGTCGGTGTCGAGGAAGATCTGTCCGTCGGTGATGGAGATGACGTTGGTGGGGATGTATGCCGACACGTCGCCTGCCTGTGTCTCGATGATGGGCAGGGCGGTGAGCGAGCCGCCGCCTTTCACTTTGTCTTTCAGGCTGTCGGGCAGGTCGTTCATCTGCGCAGCCACTTCGGGCTGGTTGATGATGCGGGCAGCGCGCTCCAGCAGTCGGGAGTGGAGGTAGAAGATGTCGCCCGGATAAGCTTCGCGTCCCGACGGGCGGCGCAGGATGAGCGATACTTCGCGGTAGGCGACGGCTTGCTTGGAGAGGTCGTCGTACACCACGAGGGCGTTCCTGCCCGTGTCGCGGAAGTACTCGCCGATGGCAGCGCCGGCAAAGGGGGCGTAGTATTGCAGGGCGGCGGGGTCGCCGGCGGTGGCAGCCACCACGATGGTGTAGTCCATGGCGCCGTTCTGCTTGAGGGTGTTAACGATCGAGGCTACCGTCGACCCTTTCTGTCCGATGGCGACGTAGATGCAGTAGACCGGGTCGCCCGCCTCGTAGTTGGCACGCTGGTTGAGGATGGTGTCGATGGCAATGGCGGTCTTGCCCGTTTGGCGGTCGCCGATGATCAGTTCGCGCTGTCCGCGTCCGATGGGTATCATGGCGTCCACCGCTTTCAAGCCTGTCTGCAACGGTTCGTTCACCGGTTGGCGGAAGATGACGCCCGGCGCCTTGCGCTCCAGCGGCATCTCGGAGAGTTCGCCGCCGATGACTCCCTTGCCGTCGAGCGGTTCGCCCAGCGGGTCGATGACGCGCCCTACCAGCTGTTCGCCCACCATGATGGAGGCGATGCGGTGGGTGCGCTTCACGGTGAATCCTTCCTTGATCTTATCGGTCGCACCGAGCAGCACGGCGCCGACATTGTCTTCTTCGAGGTTCATAACGATTGCCATGATGCCGTTGTCGAACTCCAACAGTTCGTTGGCTTCGGCGTCGCGCAGTCCGTAGATGCGCGCCACACCGTCGCTCACCTGTAGCACGGTACCTATTTCGTCTAACTGTACGCGGGTGTCTAATCCTTCCAATTGCCGGCGCAGCACGTCGGATACTTCACTTGGTTTAATGATGTCCATATCTTATACGATTCTTCTGTTTTTAGCGATGAGTTGTTTCTTTACCCGCTTCAGCTGCGTGGCGATGCTGGCGTCGAGGCGGTAGTCGGCAAGTTCGATGATGAATCCGCCCTCGATGGCAGGGTCTGTTTCGGTGTGCAGCTCGATGTTGGCGTGCAGGAACTTGCGGGCTTTTTTGCGGATGCGCTCCCACGTGGCTCGCCGCGGCGGTACGGCGGTGATGAGCTTCACGGTGGCAATGTGGTGGTTTTTCCGGTAGAGCTTGAGGAACGAGAGGCAGATGTATTGCAGGTGTTGTTCGCGCCGGTTGCGCAGCACGAGGGTGACAAACCTGCCCCATTCGCGGCTGGCTTCTCCCTCGCCCACGGTGGCGGTGGTGATGAGTTGCAGCTTCTCCCTGATGCTCAGGATGGGATTGTTGAGGGCGTCTCTCAGGTTGGGATGGTGGCGGAAGCTGCGTTCGAGCGTGCGCACCTCGTCGTACAGGCGCGCTTCCGTTCCGGTGGATTGCGCATATTGCATCAAAGCCTTGGCGTAGCGGGATGAAATAGTTCCTATATCCATAAATAATGATAAGTGTGATATAAACAACGAACTTCCTGCACGAAAGTTCAGGGCAAATATACTTACTTTCCAAGCGATTCGCCTGATTCTTCGGTAATTGTGCGCTTCTTTAAATAAAATTACGACAAACAGACGGTGAAGGCTGAAAGCCCGATGGGCATTTGGGGGTTATAGAAGAAACTCATCCACATTCTCGGGCGTGATGACGGCAAACTCGCTATTGGGGTAGTTGTTGCCGAACGATTTGGGCGGGCGGGCTTTTGCTTTGGCGTTCCATTTAAATTCGAAAGCGCGAAGTATGCCGTCCGATTCTTCGATGTAGTCAATCTCCTGTTGCTCGCGTGTGCGCCAAAACCAGGAATTGTGCCAAAGGTTGTTGTAGGCCGTTTGTTTCACTCTTTCTGCCATTAGAAAGTTCTCCCACAAAGCGCCGGCATCGGTGCGCATCTCGATGGGTGCAAAGTTGGCAATGACGGCATTGCGTATACCGTTGTCGTAGAAGTAAATCTTGCGACTGTTTTTCAGCTCGTTGCGCAGGTTGCGACTGAAGGAGCCGAGGCGGAAGATAACGAATGTCTGTTCCAGCAGGTTGATATATTTCTCGATGGTTTTACTGTCTAACGAGCAGAGTTGTCCCAGTTCGTTGTACGACACTTGCGAACCAACCTGAAAGGCAAGCGCCCGAAGCAGTGTCAGCAGTTTGTCCGGCTTTTTAATCTGCTCCCACATCAGGATGTCTTTATACAAATAGCTGTCCGAGAGTTGACGCAGAATCTCTTTTTCGTTGCCTTGGTGGGTAACGACATCGGGATAATAGCCGCAAACAAGGCGATGCGGCAACATCCGTTTCTCGGTGAGCAGCCCGTGGTGAGTAACCATCTCGGCAAAAGAGAGGGGATACATTCGATACTCCCATTTGCGTCCGGTGAGAGGTTCGTTGACTTTATTCGCTAAGTCGAACGAGGAGCTGCCGGTTGCGATGAGTTGCACTTGGGGCATGTTGTCGGTGATAAGCTTCAGACGAAGACCGATGTCGGAGATGCGTTGTGCTTCATCAATCACTACTACACGTTTGTTGCCGATGATGGCTTGCAGCCGGGCGGAGGTGCTCTCTTCAAACAGCTGCCGAACATCCGTCTCATCTCCGTTGAGATATAGCACTTCGTTTGAGTCGGAAAACAGCTCGCGCAACAGCGTGGTCTTGCCGACTTGCCTCGCGCCCGTAATGATGATGGCTTTGCCTGTTCCAAGCTTGCCTCGAATGGTTTCAGAAAGAGTTCGTTGTATCATATCCACAATGTTTAATGCCGCAAATATACAACATCTTTGGATTGTAATCCGAAATAGTAGCGACTTTTGCGGATTACAATCCAAAGATGTGGGGTTTTCTGCGGAGGATGATGTCACACTTCTTCGTTTCACTGCCTCACTTGAAGCGGGCGAAGCGGAGCAGCAGTTGCTTTTCTCCGGCATTCTTGAAACGGATGGTGGCTTTGGTGTTTTCTCCTTCGCCTGCTATGCGGATTACTTCGCCGATGCCGAAGCGTTCGTGTTCTACTTGCTGACCGACTTTCATATTGAACGCTGCGGACGAGGCGTGTGCGGCAGCGGGGGCGGAGGAGTTCGGAGCAGAGTGAGCGGGTTGCTTCGACATTGTCGGTGAGGAGGATGAATAAGGAGGCTTCTGCATTGTCGGTGAGGAGGAAGGGTAGGGGGGCTTCGCTGCCGACGGCGCAGCAAAGAGGCGCTGTTGGGACGGAGCAGACAACGGGGAGTTGAGGAAGCGGGGATCAATGTCGTGCAAGAAACGGCTGGGGGTACAGAAGTCCATCTGTCCGTAGCGCATGCGGCTCTTGGCGTAGGAGAGGAAGCAATGCTCTTGGGCGCGGGTGATGGCGACGTAGAACAGGCGGCGTTCTTCTTCCATGGCACGGGGCGAATCGCCCACCATGCCGCTGGGGAAGAGGCTCTCCTCCATACCCACGACGAAGACATTCTTAAACTCCAATCCTTTGGCGGCGTGCACGGTCATCAGGGTTACTTTGTCGGTGTTGGTCTTGTCGGTGTCGGTGTCCTGATCGGTGGCGAGCGATATTCCCGACAGAAAGTCCGACAGCAGGATATGCTCGTTGTCCTCTTCGAGACGCTCCGAGCAGAAGTTGCTCAAACCATTGACAAGCTCTTCGATGTTCTCCCGCCGGCTTTCGTCTTCGGGGTCGTGCCCCAGCATGTCGTTCATGATGCCCGACCGGCGGATGATGTCGGTGCCTGCCTCGTAGGCGTTCTTTGTGAAGACGCCTTCTGCAAAGCCGGCAATCAGTCCGGCAAAGCCCTGCAACTTGCCGAGGGTGCCTTTGTTGACGGTCAGTGCGTAGGCATCGGGGGCGTTTATCACCGTCCACAGGCTGACGTTGGCAGCATTGGCAGCGGCGATGATCTTGTTGACGGTGGTCTCGCCGATGCCGCGTGCGGGGTAGTTGATGATGCGTTTGAATGCCTCTTCGTCGTTGGGGTTGACGACCAATCGGAAGTAAGCCACCACATCCTTTATCTCTTTGCGCTGATAGAACGACATGCCGCCGTAGATGCGGTAGGTGATCTCCCGTTTGCGCAACGCCTCTTCGAAGATGCGGCTCTGTGCATTGGTGCGGTAGAGGATGGCGAAGTCTGCGTAGGTGTAGTGCTCGCGTCGGCACAGCTCGGCAATCTTGCCTGCCACAATCAGCCCCTCCTCCATGTCGCTGTAGGCTTGGAGCACTTCGATGGTGTCGCCTGCGGCATTCTTGGAGAAGACCTCCTTGGGTATCTGTCGGCTGTTCTTCTTGATCAGGCTGTTGGCGGCGTTGACGATGGCTTGCGTGGAGCGGTAGTTCTGTTCCAGCTTGAAGGTCTTGGCATTGCCGAACACCTGTGTGAAGGAGAGGATGTTGTCGATGTTGGCGCCGCGAAAGGAGTAGATGCTTTGTGCATCGTCGCCCACCACGCAGATGTGCTGATGTTCGGATGCCAGCTGCATGATGATGCTGTGCTGCGCGAAGTTGGTGTCCTGGTACTCGTCGACGAGGATGTATTGAAACTGTTGGCGGTAGCGTTCCAGCACCTCGGGATGCTGTTGGAAGAGCAGAAAGGTGTATATCAGCAGGTCGTCGAAGTCCATGGCATCGGCTTGCCGGCAGCGCATCCAGTAGCGTTGGTAGATGTCGCGCAAGGCGCCCATGCCCGCACGCGAATCGATCTCGTAGGCTTGTCGGTCGGAGGCGTAGCGGTCGGGTGTCAGCAGTCTGTTCTTGGCGTTGGAGATATGTGCCTGCACGCTTGCCGGTTTGTACTGCTTGTCGTTCAGTCCCATCTCGCGGATGATGGAGCGTATCAGGCTTTTGCTGTCGGAGGTATCGTAGACGGTGAACCGGGAGGTGAAGCCGATGCTTGCCGCCTCGCGGTGCAGGATGTGCAGGAAGATGGAGTGGAAGGTGCCCATCCAGAGGCGGCGCGCCTGTTCGTTGCCCACTTGGCGGGCGATGCGCTCCTTCATTTCACGGGCAGCTTTGTTGGTAAACGTCAGGGCAAGGATGTTCCACGGATGGTAGCCGTGTTCCAGCAGATAGGCTATCTTATAGGTCAGCACGCGGGTCTTGCCCGAGCCGGCGCCGGCTATCACCAACGACGCACCGTCGTTGTAGAGCACGGCAGCCCGTTGTTCTTCGTTCAGTTCTTCGATCAAAATTGAAAATTGAAAACTTTATAAATTAAAAATTGAAATGGGCTGCGCATTGCGGTTATGATGCGCAGCCTGTTTTAATTTTTAGTTTTTAATTTCTAATTCCCCACGCGTGGTGCATTCTCTAACGTCGCCGTGAGGAAGTCGTAGAACTTCTGTACCGACGGGATGTAAGCGCGTTCGTCGGGCGAGTGGGGCGAGCGGAGCGTCGGTCCGAAGGAGATCATGTCCAATCCCGGGCAGGCAGCGCCGATGATGCCGCATTCCAATCCGGCGTGAATCACCTTCACTGCCGGTTCGGTGCCGAACTGCTTGTGGTAGGCTTCCTTCATGGCTTTGAGGATGGGCGAGTCGACATTGGGTTGCCAGCCGGAGTAGGCGCCGCTCAGTTCGACCTTCATGCCTGCCATGGCGAAGCAGGCGGTGAGGCTGTCGGCAAGGAACTCCTTCATGGTGTCGTTCGAGCTGCGTGCGAGGATGCGTATTTCGACTTTCCCGTTGCCGGCGATCACGATGGCGAGGTTCGACGAGGTCTCTACCGTGTCGGGCACGGTGGGAATCATGCGCATCACGCCGTTCTGACAAGCCATCAGCGCGTCGATCAGGTTGTCCTGAATCTCTTCGGGCACCACATATTCGGGTCTGTCCGCCACCTCGACGGTCAGCGAGAGGTGGCTCTCTATCGGGGCGTACTCGGCATTGATTTGGGCTTCGTAGCCGCGGATGTATTCGTCCAGCCCTTCCGTGTCTTCGGGGTTGAACACGAGCAGGGCGGTTGCTTCGCGCGGAATGGCGTTGCGCATGTTGCCTCCCTCGAACGAGGCGAGCTGGCAGTCGAACTCGATGAGCAGGTCGTGTATCACACGTGCCAGCAGTTTGTTGGCATTGCCGCGTCCTTCGTTAATCTCCAGTCCGGAGTGTCCGCCGCGCAGTCCCTTCAGGGTGATGCGTCGGGCTACGAAGTCGGGCACGGTGCTCTCTTCGCGATACTCCAAGGTGGCGGTAAGGTCTACTCCTCCGGCGCATCCGATGTAGAGGTCGCCTTCGTCTTCGGAGTCGAGGTTGAGCAGGATTTCTCCCTCCAGCGTGTTGGGGTTCAGTCCGAATGCGCCGTACATGCCGGTCTCCTCATCTACGGTGATGAGCGCTTCGAGCGCTCCATGCTTCAGGCTGTTGTCTTCGAGCACAGCCATGATGGCAGCTACTCCCAAGCCGTTGTCGGCGCCCAGCGTGGTGCCGCGGGCTTTCAGCCACTCGCCGTCTACATAAGTTTGAATGGGGTCTTGCTCGAAGTCGTGCACGGTATCGTTGTTCTTCTGCGGCACCATGTCCATGTGTGCCTGCAAGATGATACCCTTGCGGTTCTCCATGCCGGGCGTGGCAGGCTTGCGGATGACCACGTTGCCCACTTCGTCCACGAAGGATTCCAGTTTCAAACTTTCGCCGAAGGCGATGAGGAACGCCGTCACTTTTTCCATGTATCCCGACGGGCGGGGGATTTGTGTCAGCTCATGAAAATGCTTCCACACGTTCTGTGGAGCCAAATGTAAAATAGTACTCATAACTGATTAGAATTTAAATGCGTGCAAATATAGTCCATTTATTCTTTATCCGGCTGCTTTGGGAACGTCCATTTTACGCCTGTCTGTCCAACGTCGTTGGACAGCCTGTCCAAAGACGTTGGACAAGCTTGTCCCGAGACGTTGGACAACCTGTCCAACGACATTGGACAGGCAGCCTGTTGAGCGGCGGGTTTATCTCCCTTTATTTGCATCGCGCCACGACATCTTTTTCACTACGGGCGGATGGAGCGGTTTATAGTTCTTCGGTATCTCGAAGCGGAAAGCACCGCTGCTCGTACTTGTCTTGCGATTGATGGCATCGTAGGCTACAAAGTCTTCGTAGTTGTACGTCCAGCTTTCGCCATACGCCAGTTTGTGGATGCGGTAATAGATAGCCTCGCGCGACGGGGCATTGAATCCGCCCGTGTTGTAGCGCATAATGCTGTTTTCGGTGGGGCGCCAAACGCCTGTCCAGTAGGTGAAGCCTCCTTCATAAGCGCCCAATCCGTCGTTGGCATAACGCTCGTCCGAAAGGAAGTGGCTCCACTTGATGGTGGTCGGGTCGCTTGTGAAGTCGACATTCTTCCACCAGCCGTATGGTTCTTGCTGTTTGTTGTTCTCAATTGCCAATGCCGGTATCTCTCCCATATCTTCGTAGGCATACTCGTCGGCAAGCTTGGAGAAGCCGTGACCGTTTGCCTCGTGGTGCATCAGTTGTTCCAAAGAGGTTTCATCGGTACCGACAGGGAAATAGGCTACGGATATTCCGTTGCCGTAATCGCCTGCCGACGGATAATACATGTAGCAAGTGCCTGCATACGCATCACTGTTCATCATCACCACAAGTAGCGCCTCGTCCATGCGGTCTTCGCTGATGGCTTTCTGCGCATAAGTAAATACTGTTTCATCGTTCCCGCCGACATAAGTACCTCCACCAAAGAAACCGCCGAAAGCGGTATTGCCATGTTCGTATCCTTCGGTCATGGATACAGCCGTCACAGCGTAAACATTGAAATAGTCCCGGAATGATTTATAGGGTTCTTCGGTGAAGAGCTTCTCTGCGGCAAGCGTCATGGTGTTGTCATACGTACCGGCGGCAATCTGTCGGTCGCTGTATCCGTCACCCATCAGTACGATGTCGATGCCGTTGCCTTTGGTGGCGGTTTGCAGGGTGGTCACCTTTCCGTTCTGGGAGAAGTCGGAAGAGATGTAGTAATCAATTTCGGGCAGGTCATCGTATTTGTATCCTACCATGTACTTGGCAAACAAGCCCCAAGAAGGATGATTCTTGTAGAGTTCCAAGGATTGCTCGGGGACGTAGAACTTCAGATTTGGGTATTCGCGCATCTGTGTGTCGTTATAAGACGGGGGCATCACTGCGCGACAATAGATGGATTCAAGGTTAGATGAATCCAAAAATGGATTATAACTATTTATGCGTTTAATCCCTGCTGACAGCGTTACACTCTTTAGATTGGGGCAATCGTAGAAATCATAGCCTCCTAATTCCGTCACTTGGTCTCCCATGGTGATGCTTTCTATTTCCGAACAATGGGAGAAAGCCATATAACCAATGCTCGTAATATTATCTGGAATGGAATAATTTGCAGGCATACCTTTACGGGCAGCCAACGACCTTAGTTGAGTTCCGAAAACTACGCATCGGTGATCTTCGGATGTATTAGGTCCGTACACTGCTTCAAGATTTGAGCACCCCTCAAAGGCAACTCCCCCTACTTCAACAAGCGTACTTGGAAGAGTAAGACTTCTCAAATCCTTACCGCTTTGAAGTCCATAGTTCTCAATGCCTACTATGCCTTCCGGAAGGACATATTCTGTAATTCCTTTGCCTGCAAATCCGCATAATACGTTTCCTCCCCAGTAATAATCCTGATAAGAGATCAAGCATTTATTGTCAGGAGTATGATATTTCTCATTACCGTAAAAGCCTTCTATGTTTAGGCAACCACGAAAGGCATACGTCGCAAGGTTTTCAAGCGTAGAGGGTAATGTTACAGATTTTAATGACGGACATTCACAAACAGCATCTCCATAAACACTCACCACTCCTTCAGGAAAGGTGAGTGACTCTAATTCGTTGCACCATGAGAGGACGTTCCATGATACTGTTTCTACCCCAGTAGGAACGGTATATTCTTTGATGCCTTTAGGGGCAAAGGCATACATTGTTTTATCTATTATCACGCATTTGCCGTCTTCGCTAACATGCGAACCGGTGAAGCTCTCCATGTTTGGGTTATTCAATCCATAGCTATCTACAGTCTTTAAGTTTGCCGGAATGCGGAGAGTAGTTAAGCCTGTGTTGCTAATGCCACCTGTTCCTATATATTCAATATTATCAGGCAGATATAGTCCAATCATATTTGATGCCCAGAAATTGCCGAAAGTGTGATCATTGATTCGAGTGACAGCTCCATCGAATTTGATTACCCCCTTGCCGTTCTTATAAGTATTGGATATAATAGTTCTGTCGAAAGGTTGGTGTCCATATATATTCGTCGTTTGGTAGACATCGTAGACAGAACCGTCCGACATCACATACCAAATCTCATCCGCAGGTACCGCTTCCGCATCAATCGTTCCCAAATCCCCATCCTGTTCGATGGTGTATTCTACGGCGATACTCCCATCAATGCCTTGCACTTTAACAACAGCACTTCTGTAATACCCTGTATTAGGCTCCAGTTTCAGGGTAATGGCATTGTATTCCAGTGCCCGTGTTGCCGGCACTACACTGATCCAACTTTGCGCCGCTTCGGGAATAACTGCTTGGCACGCTACATTGCTTAGGAACTCTAATATCACTTCCCCTCCTTCGGCAGTAGCTTCTTTAGTTGCATTATCAGCTATTTGTACTCCTGTTTCCTCGAAAGTAAAACTCTTCATGACGACCTTTTCTCCATTCGAAACGAATACCACTACTTTGCTGTATTCGTCGATGGCAGCTCCGGTGGTCACGTGAATAGCACCCGTCAGATTCGACGCATCGTCAGGAATCGCTTTGGCTTTCAGGTCGGCAGACGAAATGACTTCAACCTTGACATCCGTCAAGATGCTATTGACGGTATAACGAATGTTGCGAGAGGAGTTCGCACTCATTACGACCAAGTCATCTGCTTCGAAAGCAATAGTTAGCATCGAATATAAGGAAATAGAAAAGCGCTGACCGTCAGTAAGCACAAACGTTACTTCGTTCTCGCCAATCGTAATGCTTTGAATGTAGGTGTCACCGTCTACTCCGTCAAGACCGTCTTTACCGTCAACGCCATCCTTGCCGTTTTCACCGTCTTTACCGTCAACGCCATCTTCTCCGTTCATAATGGTTGCTTTCGAGCCATCGGAGAAAGTAATGACATAGCCATCGGTGATCGTCGTAACTGATGTAATGAATAGATTGTTTTTGTAGGCATTCATTACAGTTTCCATAGCAGAGATTCGTTCTTCGAGCGAATGGATAGAGTTCCACACCTTAGTGTCATCATACTCTTTGTTACAACCCACAATACAGAGAATCATCATTGTGGAGATAAGTGCAAAATACTTCTTCATGGTGATAATATGTGTTTTGAATTAATTTGTCAATGGGAGTTAGATATAAGACATATAAATGGCTGTATTCTGTCTAATCTTCGGCAAAGATATGCAATATTTATTTCTGCAATTATCAAGTAATACATTTATTCTCAACAACGATAACTAACCTGAACTCAACCCAAGCAAAAGGGCATATAAAACTTACTCCCGTACAAGGCAGCAACTCGTCACGTTGAGTAAAAGAACTCGTTTCGTTGAGTGGCGTATCTCGTTTCGTTGAGTAGAGCAACTTGTCACGTTGAGATGAAGAACTTGTCGAACCGAGATGAAGTTCGATAGGGTATCGCAAAAAAAAGAGGGTGTGTCGGCTTGACACACCCTCGTAATTCGCGTCCGAATGATTGCCGAACCGGCTTAGTGGACGTCCGACACTCCCTTTTCGGTTTGCACGACCGGTTGCATGGTTCCGTCGGGGTTGTAGTGCAGTTCGTCCACGCAGACGCTGCGGCGTCCGATGGCTCCCTTGTGTCCGTTGAGCGTCAAGGTGGCGTTGTGATAGAACAGGTACCATTTGTCTTTGAACAGGGCGATGCCCGGGTGGATGGTGAAGCTGTTTTTAGCCGAACCGGTCAGCTCGCCCTGCGGTGTCCAAGGCCCTTCCATGGAGGGGGCGGTGGCGTAGGCAATGTTCTCCTGTCCGTTGCCGAAGGAGGCGTAGGTCAGGTAGTAGAGGTCGCCACGCTTGTGCAGCCAGGGGCCTTCGACGTAGCGCGGCACGTTGACCGTTTGTATCTCGCCGTCAATCTCGATGAGATTGTCCTTGAGCTTGGCAAGGAAGCAGGTACCGTTGCCCCAGCAGAGCCACGCCTGTCCGTTGTCGTCGATGAGGAAGGTGGGGTCGATGTCGTTCCACCAGCCGCGAGGTCCGTTGGGCGTCATGTCGTCGGAGACGAGGGGCTTGCCGATGGGGTCTTTAAACGGCCCTGTGGGACTGTCGCTCACTGCCACGCCTATCACGCGACTGTTGTAGGGTTCGCCTGCCAGTGCGGTGGTGTAGTAGTAGAACTTGCCGTTGTGCGCAATGACTTGCGCCGCCCACGCTTCGCCTTTGCCCCACGCGAAGTCGGTGGGACGGAACACGGCGCCGTGGTCTGTCCATGTCTGCATGTCCTGTGTGGAGTAGCAGAGCCATTCGGTGATGTTGAACTCCTTGCCGCCGCGGGCAGTGTCTTGACCTTCGTAGTATTCATCGTGACCCACGTAAAGGTAGAGCGTGCCGTCGTACACCAGCGGGGCGGGGTCGGCGGTAAACTTATCCCTGACAAGCGGATTGCCCGTATTGAGGAAGGTTGTCAATGGCGGGCGCTGCGCGCATCCTGCCATCAGGAGGATGCCGCAGCAAAGGAGAGAGAAAGAAATCCTTTTCATATCTTTATTTGCTAATGATGATTGGACTTGCAGATGATTGCGCTTCGGTTGCCCGATGCCTCTACTTCAGCAACTTCTCCACCGCGTTAACCAGATAGATGTAGTTGGGAGCCAGCGGGATGACATATTCGTTTTCCGTCCAGTGGAACTGATAGTCGTCGCGGTTCTCGGGCAGGTCGGGGTTGAGCAGCCGCACGCCGGGCACGATGCCGCCGGGGATGAACGAGTGGTCGGCGCGGTTGTTGCCATAAGCGATCTTCTTGGGTTGTACGCCTACGCCCGAAACAAACGAAAGATTGTGGTCGGGATGGCATCCGTAGAGGTAGTTCAATCCGCGGTAAATCAACTCAGCGTCAATCAGGTCGGGATATGCCTTGCGGAGCATGTAGTTGTTGACACCGGTGCTGATGACCGAACCGTTGCCAGCCCAGCTGCTCAGCGTGATGTTGACGCTGTATGGGTTTCTGGCTTCGATGTCCCTCTGACGTTGTACGTACTGTTCTACTTGCGGCTGCACTTTGGCTTTGAACGCATCGTCCATATAGGGCAGCAGACGGGCAATGAAAGATACATTGCGCAGCACCTGGTCGCCCGCGGTGTTCAGAATTTCGTCCATGCGCGTTTTGTAGACCTCTTTTCCAGTGGTACGCCACAATTCATAGGCGGCGCGGCACTCGGTGGGCTGGGGATTGTATCGCGAGCTGGCGAAGAAGGTCTCCGACTGATTTTTGTAGACGTGAGCATGTTCGTCCGTCCATACAAACTCGGCTACGCGCAAAGCCTCTTTTGCCAATTGGGGATCCAGCTCGCCCAGCACGCGGGCAGCGGCAGCCAGCGAAGTGACAGTGTTGTAGTTGAGCGATGCGCTGCGGTC
>JAISGR010000115.1 GCA_031262995.1 Prevotellaceae bacterium
CTCTTCCGATCTAACGGCATACAACTGGCGGGGCGCGACGACCGCAGCAACCGGCGGCGGCAAAGCGTCAACCAGCTCTTGAGGCAGACAGACCGCTCGCAACCCCTGTTCGTCATAGATCACCAGCCTGTCAACGAAGAGGTGGAGCAGCTGGTTGACGCGCATGTCGACTTCGCCCTCTTCGGACACACCCACCACGGGCAACTCTTTCCCATGAGCTGGGTCACCGATGCCATCTATCGGCAAAGCCACGGCTATCGCACCTACAATAATACCCACATTTGCGTCTCCTCGGGATTGGGGTTGTGGGGGCCGCCCTTCAGAATAGGTACTGACAGTGAACTCGTTGTGATTGAGGTGTTATAAAATTTGCAACTAAATAGTAGATTAAAGTAACGAGAGAAAAGATGACACGATTAAATTACTATATTTACGCCCACAAATCAACTTACTAAATATCAACATCATGAAAGAGAAAAAATTGCGTATGGGTGTAGTAGGCGGCGGCATCGGCTCGTTCATCGGCCCTATTCACCGGCAGGCTGCCCTGCTCGACAACCACATTGAATTGGTGTGCGGTTGTTTCAGTTCCCATCCCGAAGTGTCGCGCCGCTCGGGCGCAGCGTGCGGACTGCCCGAAAGTCGCGTCTACGGCACCTGTCAGGAGATGTTCGAACGGGAGATGCAATTGCCTGCCGACCAGCGCATGGAAATAGTCAGTATCGTTACTCCCAACAAATATCACATCCAGCCGGCACTGATGGCGCTCGATTGCGGCATGCACGTCGTGCTCGACAAACCCCTCACGCTGACACTCGAGGAGGCAAGACAACTCACCCGAAAGGTGGAAGAGACCGGATTGCAAATGGCTGTGACCTACACCTACAGCGCCTATCCCGCCGTGAAAGAGGCACGCGAACGCATCGCCCGCGGCGAACTGGGTACGCTGCGCCGTCTCTACGTGGAGTACACGCAAGGCTGGCTCTCGCAACGCATCGAACTGCAAGGCGCCGACAACGCCCGCTGGCGTACCGACCCCGAGCTGGGCGGCACGGGCGGCACCATCGCCGACATCGGTACCCATGTCCTGCACCTGTCGGAGCATATCACCGGACAGCGCGTCACCGAGTTGTGCGCCGAAATGAACACGCTCGTCCCCGGCAGACAGGCACCCGACGACGGAACCGCCTTCCTGCACTTCGACGGAGGCATGAAAGGGTGTCTCACCGCCACGCAGATTGCCATAGGCGACAACAATTACATCCGCATCCGCGTCTATGGCGACAAAGGTGGCATCGACTGGTGTCAACCCGATCCGAACAAGCTCATCCTGAAAGGTCTCGGCGAACAGGAGCAAACCATCTACATCGGCAGCAACACCAACCTGAGCGAGGCTGCCGCCTGGAACACCCGAACCCCCGGCGGACACCCCGAAGGTTATATCGAAGCCTTTGCCAACATCTACCGCAACTTCGCACTGACCGTCCTCGCACTCCGACGGGGAGATACGCCCTCTCCGCTGATGCTCGACTTCCCCACCGTGTACGACGGTTTGCGCGGCATGCAATTCATCGAAACGATGGAGGCATCAAGCCGCAACAACGACACCAAGTGGACGAAGTGGATAGAATGAACACCCTCGGGCATTCCGACAACAATGAGATAATAACTTAAACAGATAACAATGAAGACCATTTTACGCTCAGGCTTATTGATCATCTTGCTGGCTGCCGGACATGCCGACGCCCAGCAGATTATCTATGCCAACATGAAAGAGATCCTGCGGGCGGAAGGCGATACACTCACCACCTTGCGGATAGAGAAACGATCGAAGAACCAGCAGATGCTGATGGGCGGTGCCGACTACAAAATATCGGTCGACAACAACACCGGACTGTCGCGTTACCTCAAGTCGCGCTGCTTCGCCGTACAGTCGGACACCACCTGGTATGTCAACACCCGCAAGGTGCGCTACAAACGCTTCCGCTTCGGCGGCTGGTATGCGCCCGCCGTGTGGATACAGAACAAGCTCTACTTCTGCGCGCAACCCGTAGGCTCGATTGCTGCCGAGACCATTGCGCCTGCCAATGCCGACAGGCTGCGGGGCGACATCGGCACTGCCATTGCCTCGTCGGGGTTGGTCAACGCCCGCGTCTACTACGAGATAGACCCCGAAACGGGCAAGGTGGAGTTTGTGGGCAAAGAGAAGATGCTCGAACTGCTTGCCGACCACCCGCAGCTACGGGAAGCCTATCAAAAAGAGGACAGCGAAGCAGCCGCTGTGACCCGGAAATATCTGTTACGATTGAAATGAAGATCACTTTAAGCAACCAACTCCCGCCTTATCCCGCTTTTGCCGAGGGCATCCGGCGGGCGCCCGACCGCGGCTATACCCTCACCCCCGAACAAACCACGCTGGCGCTGAAGAACGCCCTGCGTTACATCCCCACCGAGCTGCACGCCGTACTGGCGCCCGAGTTTCTCGACGAACTCCGCACCCGCGGACGCATCTACGGCTACCGTTACCGCCCCGCAGGTGACCTGAAAGCCTGCCCCATCGACGAATATAAGGGGCGTTGCACCGAAGGCAAAGCCTTTCAGGTGATGATAGACAACAACCTCTGCTTCGACATTGCCCTCTACCCCTACGAGCTGGTGACCTACGGCGAAACCGGACAGGTGTGCCAGAACTGGATGCAGTACCGCCTCATCAAGATGTACCTCGAGGAGTTGACGGAGGAGCAAACCCTCGTCGTGGAGAGCGGACACCCGCTGGGACTGTTTCGCTCGCGCCCCGATGCTCCGCGCGTCATCATCACCAACGCCCTGATGGTAGGGCTGTACGACAATCCCCGCGACTGGCACACCGCCATGCAGCTGGGCGTCGCTAACTACGGGCAGATGACCGCCGGCGGCTGGATGTACATCGGCCCGCAAGGTATCGTGCACGGCACCTTCAACACCCTGCTCAATGCCGGACGACTCAAGCTCGGCATCCCGCCAACCGGCAACCTGGCAGGCAAGCTCTTCGTATCGTCGGGCTTGGGAGGCATGAGCGGCGCACAAGGCAAGGCTGCCGAGATGGCTGGCGCCTCCTGCATCATAGCCGAGGTAGACCGCTCGCGCATCGAGACCCGACTGACCCAACGGTGGATAGGGGAGGTCGCCGAATCGCCGTCCGAAGCCTTCGGGCTGCTCAAGAAAGCCATGCACGCCGACACGCCCCGCTCCGTTGCCTATCACGGAAACATTGTCGACCTGCTGGAATATGCCGTGCAGCACCGCATACACATCGATTTGCTCTCCGACCAGACCTCGTGTCACGCCGTCTACGAGGGCGGTTACTGCCCCGTCGGCATCAGCTTCGAAGAGCGCACGCGCCTGCTGCACGAAGAGCCGGCGCACTTCCGCCGATTGGTCGACGAGACGCTGCGCCGCCACTTCCTTGCCATCCGCACGCTGGTGGAGGCAGGCACCTACTTCTTCGACTACGGTAACTCCTTCATGAAAGCCGTCTACGATGCCGGCGTGTGCGAGATTGCCCGCAACGGCGACGACCGCAACGGGTTCATCTTCCCCAGCTACGTGGAAGACATCATGGGGCCGCAGCTCTTCGACTACGGCTACGGTCCTTTCCGCTGGGTGTGCCTCAGCGGCAAGCACGAAGACCTCATCAAGACCGACCATGCCGCCATGGCGTGCATCGACCCCACCCGCCGCGGGCAAGACTTGGATAACTACAACTGGATTCGCGATGCCGAGCGGAACAACCTCGTGGTTGGCACCCAAGCGCGCATTCTCTATCAGGATGCCGAAGGCAGGCTGCGCATCGCCCTGCGCTTCAACGAGATGGTGCGCCGCGGCGAGATAGGTCCCGTGATGCTGGGACGCGACCACCACGACGTGAGCGGCACCGATTCGCCTTTCCGCGAAACATCGAACATCAAAGACGGAAGCAACATCATGGCAGACATGGCGGTGCAATGCTTTGCCGGCAACTGCGCCCGCGGCATGAGCCTCGTTGCCCTGCACAACGGCGGTGGCACCGGCATCGGCAAAGCCGTCAACGGCGGCTTCGGCATGGTGTGCGACGGCAGCCGGCGCGTCGATGAGATTCTGCGCTCCGCCATGCTGTGGGATGTCATGGGCGGCGTGGCACGGCGGGCATGGGCGCGCAACGAACACGCCATAGAAACCGTCGACGAGTTCAACCGCACACACGCCGCCGACGGCTATTGCATCACCACACCCTATCTGGTGGACGATTCACTGCTGTAATCCTTTGCTTCTTGGAGTGCCATCTCTCCTAATCGTGGAGAGACCTTCTCCAAGCCGTGGAGAGATCTTCTCCAAGCCGTGGAGAGATGCTCTCCTAACCGTGGAGCGCCTCTTTTACCTTACCGCTTGTTCACCGATACCCGGGAAACGAAAGGCATCTTGAGTAGTAAAAATGGTCGATTGGTTATCTTTTATCACAAAAAAACAGATAATCGTGATAAAGTGATTATTTTTCTTCTTACTTTTGCCGCACTTATTCCAAACGTATCAACAGAAAATGAATAACAACTATCCGCACACCGTCACATCGACAACCATGATGACCATGACCCTTCGGGGTTAAGGATAGTTTTCGTGTTTCTACGTGATACACATTATTTCAGCAACAGATTTTATTTATTCAAGGTAATGCAGGACGAACCAATCGCCGCCTGTGTATTCCCTATTATATATGTATTAAAACATCAGAACAATGAAAGTAATTAAATTCGGCGGCTCCTCGGTGGGATGCGCCAACAGTATACAGCATGTAAAACAGATTATCGAACAAGCCGACCAGCCCGTCATCGTGGTGGTGTCTGCGCTGGGCGGGGTGACCGACCGGCTGATACTCGCCTCCCAGCTTGCCGCCCAGGGCAACATCGACTACGAACAGCACTTCCGCGAATTGGTGTCGCGCCACGTGGAGCTGGTCAGGGAGGTGATTCCCGCCGGCGACGCGCAGACCCGCCTGCAACGCCATGTGGGCGAGCTGCTCAACGAACTCAAAGACATCTTCCAGGGCATCTACCTCATCAAAGACCTCTCGCAGAAGACTGCCGATACCATCGTGAGCTACGGCGAACGGCTCTCGTCGCTCATTGTCGCCGAGCTGACGGGCGCCACCCTCTTCGATGCCCGCCGGTTTGTCAAGACCGAACGCAAGCACAGCAAGCACGTGCTCGACGCCGAGCTGACCAACCGGCTGATTGGTGAGACCTTCGCCGTGCTGCCCCGCCTGTCGTTAGTGCCGGGCTTCATCGCCACCGACAAGCAGACGGGCGAGGTGACCAACCTCGGACGGGGAGGCTCCGACTATACCGCCGCCATCCTTGCCGCCGCCCTCGACGCCGAACAGTTGGAGATATGGACAGACGTCGACGGCTTCATGACTGCCGACCCGCGCGTCATCTCCAACGCCTACACCATCCGCGAGCTGAGCTACGTCGAAGCCACCGAGCTGTGCAACTTCGGCGCCAAGGTGGTCTATCCGCCCACCATCTATCCCGTCTATCACAAGAACATCCCCATCCTCATCAAGAATACCTTCAACCCCGCTGGCGAAGGCACCATCATCCGGCAGGAGATAGACCGGCAGCACAGCAAAGCCATCAAGGGCATCTCTTCGATCAACGACACCTGCCTCATCACCGTGCAAGGGCTGGGTATGGTGGGCGTCATTGGCGTCAACTACCGCATCTTCAAGGCGCTGGCAAAGAACGGCATCAGCGTCTTCCTCGTCTCGCAGGCGTCGTCGGAGAACTCCACCTCCATCGGTGTGCGCAACGCCGAAGCCGACCTGGCATGCCAAGTGCTCGACGAGGAGTTTGAGAAGGAGATTCAGATGGGAGAAATCTCGCCCATGCAGGCGGAGAAGAACCTTGCCACCGTAGCCATCGTAGGCGAGAACATGAAGCATACGCCGGGCATCGCCGGCAAGCTCTTCGGCACGCTCGGACGCAACGGCATCAACGTGATTGCCTGCGCACAGGGCGCCTCGGAGACCAACATCTCGTTTGTGGTCGACGCCGCCTCGCTGCGCAAGTCGCTCAACGTGATTCACGACTCGTTCTTCCTCTCCGAATATCAGGTGCTCAACCTCTTCATCTGCGGCATCGGCACCGTGGGCGGCAGCCTCATCGAGCAGATACGCAACCAGCGCGAACGGCTCATGCAGGAGAACGGGCTGAAGCTGCAAATCGTGGGTATTGCCGACGCCGACCGCGCCATGTTCTGCCGCCGCGGCTTCGACCTTGCCAATTACCGCGAACAGCTCGAGGTGGAGGGTAAGCCAAGCAGCACGGAGACCCTGCGCAACGAGATTATCGGCATGAACATCTTCAACTCCGTCTTCGTCGACTGCACCGCCAGCCCCGACATCGCCTTGCTCTACAAAGACTTGCTCCGTCACAACGTGTCGGTGGTGGCAGCCAACAAGATTGCCGCCTCCTCTGCCTACGACAACTACCTCGAGCTGAAGCAGACCGCCCGCCGACGCGGCGTGAAGTATCTCTTCGAGACCAACGTGGGCGCCGGACTGCCCATCATCAACACCATCAACGACCTCATCCACAGCGGCGACAAGATTCTCAAGATTGAGGCGGTGCTGAGCGGCACACTCAATTATATCTTCAACAAAATCAGCGCCGACATCCCCTTCAGCCGCACCATCCGGATGGCGCAGGAGGAGCGCTACTCCGAACCCGACCCGCGCATCGACCTCAGCGGCAAGGATGTGATTCGCAAGCTGGTGATTCTGGCGCGCGAAGCCGGTTACCGCCTCGAGCAGGAAGATGTGGAGAAGCACCTCTTCGTGCCCGACGACTGCTTCGAAGGCACCCTCGACGATTTCTGGCGCAAGGTGCCCGCTCTCGATGCCGGGTTCGAAGCCCGCCGCCGGGTGCTCGAGCGCGAGAACAAACATTGGCGCTTCGTAGCCCGCTACGCCGACGGCAAAGCCTCCGTCGGGCTGATGGAGGTGGGCGCCGGACACCCTTTCTACGGATTGGAAGGCAGCAACAACATCATCCTGCTCACCACCCAGCGCTACCACGACTACCCCATGATGATTCAAGGCTACGGCGCCGGCGCCGACGTGACCGCCGCCGGGGTGTTCGCGGATATCATGAGCATTGCGAACGTATAGCACACACTGAACGAAAAACCACTGATATGAAACACATCATCCTCCTCGGCGACGGCATGGCAGACCATCCGATAGCCGCGCTGCACGGGCAGACGCTTTTGCAACATGCCCGCACGCCCTACATGGACAAGCTGGCTGCCTTGGGACGGACGGGACAGCTCGTCACCGTGCCTGCCGGCTTCCACCCGGGCAGCGAGGTAGCCAACCTCAGCGTGCTGGGCTACGACCTGCCTACGGTTTACGAAGGGCGCGGCGTGCTCGAAGCTGCCAGCATCGGCGTCGACCTCCAACCCGGCGAGATGGCGATGCGCTGCAACCTCGTCTGCATCGAAGGCGACCTGCTCAAGAACCACTCCGCGGGGCATATCTCCACCGAGGAGGCGGATACACTGATCCGATTCCTGCAAGCCGAGCTGGGCGACGAACGCGTGCGCTTCTACACCGGCGTGCAGTACCGGCACCTGCTGGTGCTCAGGGGCGGCAACAAGCACATCGACTGCACCCCGCCCCACGACGTGCCGCTGCATCCGTTCCGCCCGCTCATGGTGAAGGCGACGGAGAGGGAAGAGAGCGCCTCCGACGCCGCCGCGCTGACCGCGCCGGAGACCGCCGACCTGCTTAACCGCCTCACCCTCCGCTCGCAGGAGCTGCTGAAGAACCATCCCGTCAACCGCAGCCGCATCGCCCGCGGCAAAGACCCTGCCAACAGCATCTGGCTCTGGAGTCCCGGCTACCGACCGCGCATGACGCCGCTCTCGGAGCGTTTCCCGCAGGTGAAGCGGGGCGCCGTTATCTCGGCAGTCGACCTCATCCGCGGCATTGGTTACTACGCCGGACTGCGACGCATCGACGTTGCCGGCGCCACCGGACTGTACGACACCAACTACGAGAACAAGGTAGTCGCCGCCCTCGAAGCCCTGCGCACCGACGACTTTGTCTACCTCCACATCGAAGCCAGCGACGAAGCCGGACACGAAGGCGACATCGTCCTGAAGCAGCGCACCATCGAAGACTTTGACGCACGGGTGGTGCGCCCCGTCTACGAAGCCGTGAGCCGGTGGAGCGAGCCGGTAGCCATCGCCGTGCTGCCCGACCATCCCACCCCCTGCGAGCTGCGTACACACACCGCCGAGCCGGTGCCCTTCCTCATCTGGTACGCCGGCATCGAAGCCGACGGCGTGACCCGCTACGACGAGTTCTCCGCCCGCAACGGCAGCTACGGACTGCTGCACGGCGACGAATTTATCCGCCAATTTATGAGCCGTTAATCCATCAGCAAACAATATGAAATACACCCCTCCCTCCCGCCTGAAATTCTACAGCACCAACGGCAACGCCCCCGCGGCATCGCTCGAAGAGGCTGTTGTCCGCGGACTTGCCCCCGACCGCGGACTGTACGTTCCCGAATCCATCGCCCGGCTCACGCCGGAAACCCTCGCCGACCTTCCGCATGCCGCCTTTCACGAGATAGCGGCGGCGGTGGCATTCAATGTGTTCGGCGGAGATATTCCCGTCAGGGAGCTTGCGCAGCTCGTAAAAGAGGCGTATGACTGCCCCGATCCGTTCACCGGCAGCCCGATGGTGGCGCTCAAGCCGGTGACCGACCGCATCTATGCCCTCGAACTCTTCCACGGACCGACCCTCGCCTTCAAGGATGTGGGCGCCCGCTTCATGGCGCGCCTGCTGGGTTACTTCATCCGCAAGCAGGGGCGGGGAGAGTGTGTCAACGTGCTGGTTGCCACCTCGGGCGACACGGGCAGCGCCGTAGCCAACGGCTTTCTCGGCGTGGAGGGCATCCGCGTGCATGTGCTCTACCCCAAGGGAAAGGTGAGCGAGATACAGGAGAAGCAGTTCACTACGCTCGGGCAGAACATCGTTGCCCTCGAGATAGACGGCACATTCGACGATTGTCAGGCGCTCGTCAAGGAAGCGTTCATGGATGAGGCGCTGAACCGCCGTTTGCAACTGACCAGCGCCAACAGCATCAACGTGGCGCGCTTCCTGCCGCAGATGTTCTACTATTTTGACGCATGGGCGCGGCTGACCGATGCCCTGCCTGCCGCTGACCTGCGCGGGCAGCAGGTGGTGTTCAGCGTGCCGAGCGGCAATCTGGGCAACCTCACCGCCGGGCTGTACGCCAAGGGCATGGGACTTCCGGCGACGCGGTTCATCGCTGCCAACAATCGCAACGATGTCTTCTTTCAATACCTCCGGACAGGCATCTATGCGCCCCGCCCCTCCGAAGCCACCATTGCCAACGCGATGGATGTGGGCGATCCGAGCAACTTTGCCCGCATTCTCGACCTGTACGACAACAGTCACGAAAAGATATGCGGCGACATCAGCGGAGCCACTTTCACCGATGCGCAGATTGCCGAGACCATCCGCAGCACGTGGCAGCAACACCATTACCTGCTCGACCCGCACGGCGCCTGCGCCTACCAGGCGCTGGTCGACGGCATGCGTCCCGGCGAAACGGGCATCTTCCTCGCCACCGCCCATCCTGCCAAGTTCAAGGAGACGGTGGAGCAGATCATCGGTGCGCCTGTTGCCATCCCCGACAAGCTCAGGGAGTTTATGGCAGGCACCAGGCAGTGTGTGCCGCTGTCGCACAGATTCGACGACTTTAAGGATTATCTGCTGCGCACCTGTTGCTGACGACACCGACGTATCCCCCTCCATAACGCCGCCTATACGCTGATAAATTTCCGTATAGGCGGCGTTTTATTTCCGTATAGGCGCTGATAAATTTTCGTATAGGCGCTGATAAATTTCCGTCAGCATGGAAATTTATCAGCGTGCTGATGGAAATTTATCGCCATGCTGATGGAAATTTATCGCTACGCTGATGGAAATTTGCCGCCTCGCCCGCGGTGTTGCGGCGCACCCTGCACAAACATAGAAAGCGCTGAAAGTGAAATATATAACGCCCCGTTTGCATCGAATAGGAAAAAAACTGTACTTTTGCGGACTTTTAAATAAGGAATCAATCTAAATAAACGACGACGTATCATGCATGCAAGAAGTATCATCAAGGGCGACCTGCACTACGTAGGTGTCAACGACCGCATCACACACCTGTTCGAATCGCTGTGGCCTTTGCCCGGTGGAGTGTCTTACAATTCTTACCTGATAGACGACGACATCGTGGCGCTGGTCGACACCGTAGAGGTGGCTCGCTTTGGTGTCTATCTCCGCAAGATAAAAAGCATCATCGGCGAGCGTCCTATTCAATACCTGATTATCAATCACATGGAGCCTGACCATTCGGGTTCCATCCGCCTCATCAAGCAATACTATCCCGACATTATCCTCGTGGGCAACAAGCAGACCTTCGGCATGATCGAGGGCTTCTACGGCGTGACGGGCGAACGCTATGTGGTAGGCGACGGCGACTGCCTGGCGCTGCCGCACCACACGCTCCGCTTCTACCTGACGCCGATGGTGCACTGGCCTGAAACGATGATGACGTTCGACGAGACCGAAGGCGTGCTCTTCTCGGGAGATGCTTTCGGGTGCTTCGGCACGGTCGACGGCGGATTCATGGACAGCCGCATCAATACCGACCGTTATTGGGACGAGATGGTGCGCTACTACTCCAACATCGTAGGTAAGTACGGCAATCCGGTACAGAAAGCCTTGCAGAAGTTGGGCGCACTGCCCGTTCAAGTCATCTGCTCCACGCACGGACCGGTGTGGACGGGCGCCAACATTGCCAAGGTCATCGGCGTGTACGACCGCCTGAGCCGCTACGATGCCGACGCGGGAGTGGTCGTTGCCTACGGCTCGATGTACGGCAACACCGAACAGATGGCAGAGACCATCGCGTCGGAACTGTCGGCGCAGGGCGTGCGCAATGTGGTGATACACAATGTCAGCACGACCCACCATTCGTACATACTGGCGGACATCTTCCGTTATCAAGGGCTGATTATCGGCAGCCCGACCTATAACGGGCAACTGTTTCCCGAGGTGGAAGCGTTGCTCTCCGAGATTCTCTCGCGCGACATCAAGGGGCGGTGTCTGGGGTGGTTCGGTTCTTTCTGCTGGGCAGGCGCCGCTGTGAAGCGGTTGGGCGAGTTCGCCGCCAAGAGCCGGTTCGAACCGGTGGGCGAACCGGTAGAGATGAAACAATCCATGTCGGCTTTCACACAAACGCACTGCGAGGAGCTGGCACGGGCAATGGCAAGCCGGATTCTCCGAACATAACAACTTAAAGATTAAATATTATGCGATTAATTATTCAACCGGATTACAAGTCCGTATCACAGTGGGCTGCCTGCTATGTAGCTTCGAAAATCAATGCTTCCCGACCGACCCGCAAGAATCCTTTCGTGCTGGGATGTCCCACCGGATCGTCGCCGCTGGGTATGTATAAGGAGCTGATAGACCTGAACAAGCAGGGCAAAGTGTCGTTTCAGAATGTCGTCACCTTCAACATGGACGAATACGTGGGGCTGCCGCAGGAGCATCCCGAGAGCTATTATTCTTTCATGTGGAAGCACTTCTTCAGCCACATCGACATCCGTCCCGAACATGCGAATCTGCTGAACGGCAATGCCGTCGACCTCGAAGCGGAGTGCCGGCGCTACGAAGATAAAATCAAATCGTACGGAGGAATCGACCTCTTTATGGGCGGTATCGGTCCCGACGGACACATCGCTTTCAACGAACCGGGGTCGTCGCTTACCTCGCGTACGCGCTGCAAAACGCTCACCACCGACACCATCATCGCCAACTCGCGCTTCTTCGACAACGACGTGAACAAAGTGCCCAAGACGGCGCTCACCGTCGGGGTGGGAACCGTGCTCTCGGCACGCGAGGTGCTCATCATCGTCAACGGACACAACAAGGCGCGGGCGTTGCGCCATGCCGTGGAGGGTGGTGTCACGCAGATGTGGACAATCAGCGCCCTGCAAATGCACGAACACGGCATCATCGTTGCCGACGACGCCGCCACCGATGAACTGAAAGTGGGCACCTATCGCTACTTCAAGGATATCGAAGCGGCAAACCTGAATCCCGCATCGTTGGGCTGACTTTTCCCTTTCATCCCAATAGTAGAAAGCTTTCATCCCAATCACAGAAAGCTTTTATCCCAATAACAGAAAGCCTTCGTCTCCATGAGACGAAGGCTTTCTGTTATTGGGGCAACGCCATCCCCTCCAATCGGAGCAGCTTTGCTTTGAGTGGGATGCCGCCTGCATAGCCGGTCAAGCTGCCGTCGGCTCCTATCACGCGGTGGCAGGGGATCAGGATGGAGATGGGGTTGTGCCCTACGGCTCCGCCCACAGCCTGTGCCGACATGGTTGGCTTTCCCGTCTCTGCCGCTATCTGCTGCGCGATGGCGCCGTAAGTGGTGGTGCTGCCGTAAGGAATGGCTTGCAGAATGCGCCAGACCCTCTGGCGGAAGGCGCTGCCGGCGGGCGACAGTGGCGGCAGCTCGGAGGCGGCGGGACGCCTTCCGGCGAAGTATGCTTCCAACCATGCGCGGGTCTGAAGGAACACGGGGAGATCGGCGCTCTCGAGCGGTTTGCCGGACAAGGTGCCGTAAAAGTACTTCTGTCCGGCAAGCCAGAGACCGACCAAGTGCTGCTCCGCGTTGCAGACAAGCGTGAGTGCACCGACGGGAGACGGGAGCGTTGTTTGATAGAGCGTGGGATACATCATCTGTGGGTGGGGATAGGGGTGAAACGAATGGTGAATTGTGGCGGTAAAGTTAGCGCATTCCGTTCGATTCCGGATGCGGCACGGGCAAAAAGAAAGGGGTGCGCCGTTCGGACGCACCCCTCGCAGTAATAAGGTTTCTACATAATAAAGTTACGGCTTCTTGGATAAGCTCTTATTTCTTTGTTCCGTAGAATTCCAGTTCGGAGCAGCTGGCAAATCCGCCGGTGCCGGTGTTGACGACAATCTTCACCTGTTCGACGTTGGTGTACGACTTCGGCAGTACGATTTCGGACATGGTGGCTTTCATGCCGCAATTGTAGTCCATGGCATGTACATAGTCGGCATCGCTTGTCGTCTTTATCCATACTTCTATCTCTCCGAAGTTACCGTTACCTCCGCTCGGCTGGCGCGGGTAGTAGCGCAGGAAGTCGAGTGACGCAGCGTTATCGAGGTGGAAGTTCGCCCAGTGCGGCGCCGGTGCGGAGGTTGCCCATGCCGAGTGCCAGTAAGTGGCGGTGTTGCCGTCGATGGCGAAAGCAACCGGTCCTCCGTTGGAACCTTCGTTGTCGGTCGATTCCTGCGAAGAGGCGGTGGCGTTGCTTGCCGTCAGTTTCTGGTCGGCGCTGCCGAACTGTCCGACGCTTACCGTAGCCGAGCCGCCGTCGCTGCCGGTGATGGTCACAGTGGTGCGGCGCATGTGGTCGGCATTGGCGCCGGCGGTGAGCTTCACGAAGCTTCCGTCGATGGTTGCCGTGCACCAGTCGTCGGCTACCTGTGCGCTGATCGATGCGGAGTTGGTCACGATGCCGATGCTGGCAGAACCGCCCTCTTGTGCAAAGCTGGCAGAGGTGGCAAGCGGGATGAAGAACTTCTCCGACGAGCCGGTTGAGGCAATGCCTTTGAATTCAATCTCCGCAAGGCGGAAGTTGTTACCTCCCTTGGTGCTGGCGGCGGGAACGGATATGCGTACGAATTGTGCACCGGCGATGCTCTCTTCGAAGGCGATAAATGTGGGTGTTCCCACCTGCTTGCAGTCGTAGTCGGTCACCAGCGTGCGGAAGTTCGTCGGGGTGTCGGCGGTAGATACTTCGATGGTCACCAATCCGAACGTGCCCGACCCTGCCGATGATTGCGGCACGAGGTTGACGCCGGCGAGCGACACGCGCTTGTCGGCTGCCAGTTGGTAGGTCAGTTCGTAGATGCCGCTTGCGGGTGCATTGGCGGTGTAGGTATAAGTGCTCGTGGCGCCATCGTAAGACTTGGACAGGTCGTAAGAGGCGCTGTACCACGCCGTGACGTTGCTGGTTGCACCTGCCACTTGCATGTTGAGCGCCGGCTGTCCGCTTTGGGCGATGGTCAGCGTGAGTGCGCGGTCGACGGCGGTGAGCGTGGCGGTGGTGTTGCGGTCGGAGGGCGAGTCGTTGCGCTCGGCATTGATTGTCAGGATGCGTTTGGCTGCATCGTAGCTGATAACCGCCCAATCGGCATCGGCAGTGGTCAGGGTGAGGTTGGCTGAGGTCATCACCTCAATCTCGCGGGTCTCGCCGTTGGCAGAGACATTGAAGGTGGTGTTGTCGCCCACATAGAGCGAGGTAGGCACCGGGAAGTCGGTCTCCTTGCAGCCTGCCAGCACGAGGAGCGCGAGGCAGATATAAAGTATTCGTTTCATTCTTTCTGTTTGATTAAAGGTTATTGTCATAACGGATTTTGAGTAAGGTCACCCGGATAGGCGTCGAGTTCGGTCTGCGGGATCAGCTCTACTATCTCCACGGAGTTGAGGGTAAGACCGTTGAGCACGGGGGTGCTGTCGCGGTGCGAGCCGGGGTAGAAGCGGTCGAGCGTCAGTCCGTTGCGGTAGATGTCGTACTTGCGATGTCCTTCCCATGCCAGTTCGAGGCGGCGTTCGTTGATGATCCACGTGAAGATGGTGGCATCGTCTGCGCCGGCAGCTACGCGTGCGGGGATGCCGGCACGGCTGCGCAGCACGTTGATGTCTGTCACGGCAGCGTCATACTGTGCGAGGTGCCATTCGGCTTCGGCGCGGTTGAGGTATATCTCGGCGAAGCGAATCATGACGGGCGAGTAGAGTTGTGCCTGTCCCTCTTGCAGCGAGCACTTGTAGATGAAGCGTTTGGGGTATCCGTTGCGGGTCTTGGCAGCGGCTTCGATCTTCACTTCGTAGCGTTTGTTGCTGCCGGCTTCGGTGACGTAGTACTTGCCGCCCGATTGCTCTACCGTGTTGGAGGTGAAGTAGGTGTCGTACTTGCATACGCTGGATGCGTCGGTGTTGGCATCTACGGTTGCCTCGTCGGCAATCAGGTACGAGCCGTCCGGCTGGGGAAGCACCATGGCAACCACGTACATGGGGGCATCGTTGGCATAGACGAGCCAGGTGTAGGGGGTGTCGGGCGCTTCGGGCACGATGAATCCGTGGCGCAGGTCGCCGGGGTTCTCGTCGAGCAGCTTCATGTACGATTCCGAAGGATACATCTCGCCCCAGCCGGTATCGTTGATGGTGGAGTAGAGGGCGCCTACGGAGTAGTAGTCCATGTGGTACTTCTCGTAGTCGGTATCTTTCACCATGCGGATGGAGAAGATGGTTTCGGTGTTCGATTCGGGTACCTGTTGCGGATAGGTCTGGTAGCTATTGCCTGTCAGCAGGGTATAGCGTCCGGAGCTGATAACGGCATCCGCCATCTCTTTCGCCTTCTGCCATTCGCCCATGTAGAGGTAGATGCGCGAGAGGAAAGCCTGAGCCACCTCTTTGGAGGCGAAGATGTTCTGCTTGTTCTCGGTCATGAGCGAGGCTGCCTTGTTGAGGTCGATCACAATCTGGTCGTACACCTCTTTCACGCTCGAACGCGGCGGGAAGTCGTTGATGTCGCTGGTGAGCTTCAAGGGGATGCCGGGGGTGGCTCCCTGCTGGTCGGCGTAGGGGCGTGCATAGACATTGCAAAGCTGGAAATAGGTGTAGCCGCGCAGGAAGTAGTTCTCGCCCAGCAGTTGGTCTTTCTCCGTCGATTCGCCTTCGGGAATCAGCTCAATCATGGAGTTGATGTTCGCCATGAGCGTGTAGGAGTATTGCCAGAACTGTGCGGAGTAGCTGTTGGTGGCAGAGCGGTGGTAGGTGTAGATGTTGAACAGCTGGTCGCTGGTGGTTCCGCTCAGTGCGATGTTGTCGCCGCCATATTCGCCTACCTGGTGAATGATTTTGTAGAACGCTTCTTCCTTGAGCTTGCCGTACGAGCCGCGTGTCACGGTTTCAATGTTTCCGGCATCCAGTTTGTCGGCAGGAATCTCGTTGTAGGGCAAGCGCTCTACGTCGCAACCTGCGGGAAGCAGCATGGCAGCGCCTACCAGGAGGGTGGCAGCCGACTGATATATAGTCTTCATTTTTTTCATTGCAATTCGGATTTATAATGATTAGAATTTAAGATTCACGCCCAGTGAGAAGCGGCGGGGCGGTGCATACGCCTGTCCGGTGTCGGCAGTACCGTCGTTGGCTCCGGTGCTCACTTCGGGGTCGGAGCAGGAGAACTTGGTGAACGTAGCGATGTTCTCGGCTGCGAAGCTCACGGTAAGCGCTTTGATGGAGGCGGGTGCGAGCCACTTCCGGGGCAGGTCGTACGACAGGGTGATGTTGTTAATCTTCAGGAAGCTGCCGTCTTCGAGGTAGCGTGACGATGCCATGTTGGAGCTGCGGTTACCGTTGACTACGGCGCGGGGGTGTGTAGCGATGTCGCCCGGTTTCTCCCAGCGGCTCCAGCCGTCGGCAAGTACCATGGAGTTGTAGGTGGGGTAGGCGCCGTCGTTGTCGTAGTACTGACGGGCGTAGTTGTACACCTTGTTGCCCGATACGAAGCTCAGACCGGCTTGCAGCGACAGCCCTTTCCAGCTGGCGGTGGTGACCAGACCTCCCGAGAACTTGGGATTGGAGGTGCCCATGTAGGTGCGGGTGGCTTTGCTGATGTCGTTGGTCAACGTGCGGCTGCCGTCTTCGTTGTAGATGTACCACATGGGGTCGCCGGTGTAGACGTCCACACCTGCCCACTCTTTGAGGTACCAGGTGTCGAGGGCGCGTCCCTCTTCGCGTATCTTCTGTCCGCCCATGTCGCTGCCGATGATTTGAGGTGCTCCCTGATAGAGTTCCTTGACCATGGCTTTGTTGAATCCGATGTTGAAGTCGGCTGTCCAGAGGAAGTCGCGTGTCTTGATGATGTCGGGGCTGAGTGTGAACTCCATACCGGTGTTGCGGATGGCTCCCACGTTCTGCCACTGGTTGGTGTATCCGGTGATGGCGCTCAACGTAACGTTGTAGAGCAGTCCGGAGGTGTTCTTGTCGTACCACTCGGCAGAGAGGCTTACGCGGTCGAACAGGCGGAGGTCGAGGGCGATGTTGGTCTCATAGCACTTCTCCCACGTCAGGTTGGGATTGCCCAACCGGTTGGGGAATGCTGCCGGCACGCCGTTGTAGTTGATGCTGAGCGAGTAGGTCGAGAGGTAGCCGTAGTTGGAGTCGGGCATGTTACCGATAGAACCCCAGCTGCCGCGCAGCTTCAGTTGGGTGAGCCAGTCGGCATAAGGCTTCATGAAAGCTTCGTTGCTGACCGTCCATCCTGCGCCCACGGTGAAGAAGTTACCGGTGCGTTTGTTGGCGCCGAAACGCGACGACTGGTCCATGCGATAGGAGATTTGTCCCATGTAACGTTCGTCGTACGTATAGTTGGCGTTGAAGAACACGCTCTGTACTGCCCATTCGCGGATGGTGCCGCCGACGGAGTAGGGTTTGGAGGCTACTGCAAACACTTCACCGCCCTGCGGGATGCCGCGTCCGCTGGCTTCGCTGCCGTGGCTGTGCGAGTCGCTGAACTCATAGCCGAGGAAGGCGCTCACGTCGTGCTTGTCGGCAAACGTCTTGTTGAAGCGCAGCAGCTGGTTGGTGTAGCGGGTGATGTAGAGGTTGTTCTTGTTGGAGATAGAACCGCTGTACTCTTCGGCACCGATGGAGGTGGGGTCGACATAGCTCTCGTCGAGCGTGTAACGCACGCTCAGGTTGTTGTTCGATTCGAACACGAGCCAGTCGGTGAAGCGGAGATCGAACCCGATGCTGGCGGTAGCGCCGAAGGCTTTGCCACGCGACCAGTTCTTGTCGATGTCGTGCAGGTAGTTGCTGGCATCGCGACCGTGCCAGGTGCTCTCCTTACCGGTGCGTACGCTGCCGTCTTCGTTGTAGGGATAATCCCACGGCAGGTAGGTAAACGAGGAGTAAAGGTCGTACTGCTGGTCTTTGTAGCCCATGTACGAACCCGACAGCTTGGTCTTGATGGTGAGGTACTTGTTCACGATATAGTCTACGTTGGAGCGCACGTTGTAGCGGGTGTAGTCATAGCCCTTCACGGTGCCGTCTTCGTTGTAGTAGTCTGCCATGAGGAACGAGCGGAACTTGCCGTTGGCGCCCGAGGTGTAGGAGATGTTGTAGTTCTGCGACATGGCGTTCTGTGTGGCGATGTCAGCCCAGTTGGTGTTGTGCTTGAGCAGCTCTTCGTTGAACCAGGTTCCCACGCCCGAGGTGGAGAGACCAGCCATGGACGCGGTGTAGTCGTAGAGTTGTTGCGAATCCATCATCTTGAGCTTTCCGAAGTTGGGTACGGCAACACCCACCTTGGCAGATACTTCGAGGCTGCTCTCGGCAGTGTTTCCGCTCTTGGTGGTGACGATGATGACACCGTTGGAGGCGCGTGAGCCGTAGAGCGCCGTTGCAGCGGCATCTTTGAGCACGCTGATGCTGGCAATTTCGTTGGGGTTGAGTTGTGCTCCTACGGCGGAGATGACGCCGTCGACCACCCACAGCGGGTCGAGTGACGAACCGATAGAACCTTTACCGCGGATGCGGATCTGGGCGGCGTTACCTGGCTTTCCGGTGTTGCTGAGCACCTGTACACCTGCCACCTTGCCCTGCAACATGTTATTGATGTTGGGTGAGGTGACGGTTTTGAGCTGACTCTCTTTGATCACTGCCATCGAACCGGTCACGGAGCTTTTCTTCTGCGTGCCGTAAGCCACTACAACGACCTCGTTGAGCAGCTCGGAATCGCCTTTCATGCTGATGTGCATCGTTCCGGTTGTGATGGATACTTCCTGGGTTTGCATGCCCACATAGGAGATGACCAGGTGGGTGGCACTTGCCGGTACGTTGGAGAGAGTGAATCGGCCTTCCAGATTGGTAACAGTGCCCTGTGATGTCCCCTTCACGAGAATGGAAGCACCGATGACAGGTTCACCGTCTTCCGTCGAGGTTACCACACCTTCTACGGTGCGGTTTTGCGCTATCGCTGTGCCTATGCTTATGAGCAAAAATGCACACAAAAACAATAACTTGCTCTTCATACAATGAATTTAATGGTTAGTATAAATAGTTGAACAAATGCGTTTTCATTAACATTTGCAGGCGCAAACGTAAGCTTTTTAAGCATATTAACCAAATATTAATCTATCTTATTTTAAAATGGCACTTGTTTTCGTGTTAATACTGTTAATAGATACTATTGTGACGCTTGGCTGATACTTTGCGTACAGGCGGTGCGAATCGGGATGCTTCGGCTGTCGTGCCATTTGCATAACGAGTATCTCAAAGTTTTTGAGACGGGTATCTCAAAGTTTTTGAGACGGGTATTTCAAAACTTTTGAAACGAGTATTTCAAAACCTTTGAAACGGGTATTTCAAACTCTTTGAAACGGGTATTCAGCCGCGGCGCTTACCATAATATATAAGGAGAGGGTATGCCGTGTCCGACACACCCTCTTGTGGGAGATAAACCGTATCTGCTTTCTGCTATTGTGCCAGGTAGCGTTTCATGATGTCGAGTCCCTTGCGCAGCGATGCGCGCGGACAGGCGATGTTGATGCGGATGAATCCTTCGCCCGCCTTGCCGTACATCGTTCCTTCGTTGATGCGGAGGTGTCCCTCTTGCAGCAGTTGCCGGCTGATGGCTTCCGACGAACGTCCCAGCGCCTTGCAGTCGACCCATACTAAGTAGGTGGCTTCCAGCGGAAGTACCGTCAGGTGCGGGAGGTGTTGACGGAAGAATGTTGACAGACACACGTAGTTGTCGTAAAGGTATGCCTTCAGGGCTTCCAGCCATTCCTCGCCCTCGTTGTAGGCAGCGATGAGCGCCTCGACGGCAAATACGTTGATGTCGCATACCTCGTTGATGTTGAGCGCCTTGTCTATCTTTTGCCGCACCGATTCGTCGGCGGCAATGATATTGGCTACCTGCACGCCGGCAATGTTGAACGTCTTGCTGGGGGCTGTGCAGGTGACCGAATGTTGGAGGAACTGTTCGCTGAGGCTTGCAAACGGCAGGTGTACGCCGCCGGGCGCCGTGAGGTCGCAGTGTATCTCGTCGGAGATCACCGTTACGTGGTGGCGCAGGCAGATGTCGCCCATCCGTTGCAGCTCGTCGCGTGTCCAGCGCCTTCCGGCAGGGTTGTGGGGGCTGCACAGCAGGAAGAGGGTCACCCTCGGGTCGGCAGCTTTGGCTTCGAAGTCGTCGAAGTCGATGGTATAGGCGCCGTTGCGGTAGAGCAGGTCGTTCGACACAGCCTCGCACCCGTTGTTGCGGATGGAGGAGAAGAAGCAGTTGTAGACCGGCTCCTGAATGAGCACCTTGTCGCCCGGTGTCGCCAGCGCCTTTATCACAGCCGACACGGCAGGCACCACGCCGCTGGTGTAGAGTATCCATTCTTTCCGGATATGGAACCGGTGGCGGCGGGCAAACCAACCCGTCACTGCCTCGTAGTAGGCGTCGGGTACGCAGGCGTAGCCGAAGATGCCGTGCCGCACCCTGCGTTCCAGCGCACGGATGACGGCGGGTGCGGTGCGGAAGTCCATGTCTGCCACCCATAAGGGCAGCACGGCATCGTCGGGCGTCGCATCCCACTTCACGGAATGGGTGTTCCGGCGGGGAATCAGTTCGTCAAAGTTGTAACTCATAAGCCTGCTTGCGTTGGAGGTTCGGTCTGTATTCGGCAGCTTCCCGGGTTCTTGCAGTGCTCGTCGATAATGATCTCACCGATGTGGTGGGCGGTGATGGTGCCGGTGCTCGGGTTCTTGACGCTGGTGATGCTACCGTTGATGACGGCGTTGAGGGTGCTCTCTTCGAAGCAGAGGTCACAGTCGGGCGCCAGCGTGCAGTTTTCCAGAATCAGGTCGGTGCAGTAACAGAGCGGTTGGGTGCCAGAGATGTGACAGTTCACCAATCGCAGGTTTTTGGAATACCAGCCCAGGTACTCGCCGTTGATGACCGAGTCGTACACAGTTACGTTCTCCGTCTTCCAGAAGGCATCTTTCGAGTCGAGCAGGGAGTTGCGCACCACCACGTTCTTGGCATCCTGGAACGAGTAGTTGCCTTGCAGTTTGAACCGTTCGATGTCGATGCCCGTGCCGTTCATCAGGATGTAGTCGCCGCCTTTCGCCTCTATGTCGCGGAGGGTGATGTCGCGGCAGTTCCATATTGTTTCGCCGGCGCCCGAGAACTTCACGTTCTCTATGCGCAATCCGTCAATCTCGCGGAACATCTTGGGGGCATCGACGCGGCAATTCTTCATCCGGATGTCGCGGGAGTACCAGATGGCAGCGCGGCTGTACACCGTGAACAGGCACTCTTCGATCTCCGTGTGCTCGTTGTGCCAGAAGGGGTATTTGCACATGAACTCACATTGATATGCCTCTACTTGCCGACACTCCTTGACGGCGGATTCGCCCGGATAAAACTTCAGGTGCTCCAGCCGGATATTGTTCATTCCGAAGAGCGGACGTTCGCCTTCGAAGAACTGGTTACTGATGATTTGTTTCATTGTTCTTTTACCTTATTTAATAAGTGAATGTTTATTGTTTCTCTCGCTCTCTCAGCAGCTTCAACCGCTTGCCGTAGGTCAGCATCCGCCATCCCCACTCCAAGGGACCGTAGCGGAACCATTTCAGCCAGTAGTTGCTGTACAGCACTTCGACGAGGAAGATGCCGGCTGCTATCAGCTCGACATGGACAAATCCCGTTCGTGCTCCCCACTCGAAGCCGATGCCGTAGAACAGCACGATGCCGAACACGGACTGCATGATGTAGTTGGTGAGCGCCATCCGTCCGGGCGCCGCCAGCACGCCGAACCATTTCAGGTTGCGCCGCTTCATGTACCACAGGCAGATGGTTGCCGTATATGCCAGGCTCAACGGCACCACGCTGACGGCGTAGATCACCGAATGTCCCGTCAGCCCGAACGGATGACCGCCGGTCGCCTCCCATGCATAGAGCAGCGAGGCGGGCAGTCCGATGAGAAAGCCGTAACGCATCACCCGCTGCAACAGTCCGCGCTCCTCGTCTAACCGGGCATACAACCGCTGTCTGCCGATATACAGACCCAACAGGAACAGCCCGAACACCTTGAACAGCCTGTTCCCCTCGATAAACTCCTGCATGCGGATGAAGGCGCCTGCCAGGTTGAACTGCAAGACCTCCGCGTAGCTCTGCTTCTCTGCCAGCCAAACGGGGAAGTTGGCATCCGTGATGCCTGCCAGCCGGTGGAAATGGTGCGTGGCTGCCACAACGGGTGCGGACAAGTTCCATCCGAACAGCTCCACGCAACCGTCTATGGCAATCGGCAACAGCAACATCGTGACAGCCCACGTCAGCAGGCGCCGGTCGGATGCCTTCCAAAACAGCGGCAGGAACATGCCCGCTACCGCATACAGAATCAGTATGTCGCCTGCCCACAACAGGAGCAGGTGGCACAGTCCGATAATGAAAAGGATAATCATGCGGCGGTAGAAGAGGCGCATGCCGTTGACCCCTTTGCGGGACGCGTTGGAAAGAATGATGGAGAACCCGATGCCGAACAGCAGGGAGAAGAGCGTGTAGAACTTGCCGTCGATAAACAGATATTGCAGGAAACGCCCCACGCTGTCTGCCCGCGCGGTGGGCATGGTTGCCGTCGCTTCCGACGGTAGAAATGTGTATAATGAAAACTCCCCGAAGTTGGCAAGGCAAATGCCGAAGAGTGCTATTCCTCTTAGTAGATCAAGAATGATGTGCCGTTCTGACGATTCGACCGGATTAAGTGGGTTGGATGTCATGCGTTCGCTTTTTTTCTTTGCTTAGACGGGCAAGGCTGCCGTTGGTTTAATGGTGGGGAGAAATGAAACATCAATTAATCGATTTTAGTTTATAGCCGGCAGTGCACCGCAAAGTTACTCGCAGACGGATGCAGACAGATGCAGACAGATGCAGACGGATTGCAGACGGATATTTCTGCACCTTAACGCATTTATTAAGAGGGAATTACACCCAATGCAGACAGTGCAGACGGTTTTTTTATATAAAAGTATGCGAGAAATATATTTGTTAGTACCCCCCCCGGGGGGGGTAGCAATGGCGATATATTCATATAATGTTTTAGTGTAAAAAACCGTCTGCACTGTCTGCATTGGTGATAATAAATTGAAAATCATCGCATTGTGTCATAAATATATCTGTCTGCAATC
>JAISGR010000011.1 GCA_031262995.1 Prevotellaceae bacterium
CCAAATCCATATCTATTCTCTTTTTATATTAAGTATTAATAATTGCACTGTTTCTATAATATTATAAGGTGTCGAAAAGCGGGCAATCCGTCCGGCTTTCGGACTACGACCCTATACTACCCTGGTACACGACCCTATACTACCCTGGACTACGACCCTATACTACCCTGGTATACGACCCTATACTACCCTGGACTATGACCCTATACTACCCTGGTATACAATCCTAATCCGATTCCGACGCCATTTCATCTCTGCTTTGTTCCGGGCTATCGGTCTCCTCTTTCAGCGCTTTGATTCGATGTTTGTTCCAGAAGAGCAGTTCGCGCCATTGACCGAAGTCCCGTTTAAAGACGATGCCTATCCCTTGCGTGGTGAGGTTGGTCTTGGTGTAGTAGCGGTCGTTCGTTTCGTTGTAGGCTTTCAAGCGGATGTCACCGTTGCGGGTGACGAGCCATTCGGCTTCGAAGTCGCCTACGAAGTTGGTATTGGCGAGCGGGTTCTCCCGGTAGCCGAAGTTCCCGTTGATGAGCAGCCGGTTGTTGAGCAATGTGGCAGAGAGCAGTCCCTCCACCTCCATGTCCGTCCATCCTTCGCCGGTGTTGAAGTTGGTTCCGAAGTTCCAGTTGTTACTATTAATGACTTGGGAGAGCACATTGTTCAGCTGGCTGCTCAAAGCGGACGAAAGCACGGACGACATCATGTCCGAGTTTTGCGTCACAGCCACGTTCTCGGGCGTACTGAACTTGCCCAGCGCCAGCAGGTAGAGAATCTGCATGCTCATCTGTTCGTCGGTGGGGATGTAGTTGCGGATGAGGGCTTTTACCTCGTCGCGTTCGGTGGGCACATCTAATCCGAGGGTCACGGTGGGCGATGTGAGTTGTCCCACCAGATTCATGGTGCAGTTCACCTTGATGTTGGTCTGGTTGACATAGCTCGATGCGTTGGGGATGAGGTCGTTCAGCGACACGGAGTTGACGCCGTAGAGCGCCTGTATGTCGAGCGTTGCATCGAGCGGGTCGCCGCTGAAGGTGATGCTGCTGCCGTCTTGTATGGTAAAGTCTTTCCGAATGACCTCTTGCAGGCTGAACTTGTACACTCCCTGGCTGATGCGGTAGCTGCCGAACATCTTGAAGTCGTCGGACTTGTTGTAGAACTCGGTGCGTATGTTGCCCGTTCCCCGTCCGCTCAGGTAGTCGCCCGACACGGGATCCATGAGAATCTTCATGGTGGCATCGGGGGTGGCTTCCACCAGCAGGTTGAGGCGTACGGGCGTTTCGTTCTGCTCATCCTGCTGCTCGCGGGTACGTTCCTGCTGCGCCAGTTCGTAGTCGGAGAGCAGGTTGATGGAGTCGTTCGTCACACGGCGGGGGGTTTTGTCGACGAAGGTAACGAACTGATTGCTGGCGGCGGACGAGACGTTGTCCTTGAGGTAGACAAAGTTGGTGTTGCGTTCGGTGGTGACGGCGGCGGTCACGTTCAGCCCGTCGCGTTCGTTGCCCGAGAGGGTGACGTTGCCCGAGCCGTAGAAGGTGCCGTAGAAGGGAAAGTCGGGCGATTCGGTGGTGTTCATCACCAGCATGTTCTGGGCGGTGATACTCAGGTTGTATTCGACGTTCTTGAAGTGCTCGTAATGCACATAGCCGCTCAGCCGTCCGGTGTTGCCCTGCGTATCGAACAGGCGGTTGTCGGCAAAGGTCAATCCGTCGGGCTTCAGCAGCAGGCTGTCCTTCATCAGAAAGGTGGTGTTGAGCATCGCTACCTTCATGGAGGCATCGGCATAGACCCGTCCGTCCAGGTTGAGTTCGTTGAACTTGCCGTAGAGGCGCACTCCGCCGCTGGCGCGCCCGTTGAATTCGGGGGTGATGGTTCGGATGTAGTGTTCGATGAACTTCACGTTCACGCTGTCGGCAGTGATTTGCAAGTCGAGACCGCTCTCGGGCTTCAGGGGATGGATATAGCCGTTTACGCGACTGTGCGACAGGTTCCCTTCGCGGATGTCGGCATCCATGTAGATGCCTTTGACGTCGTTGTGCCATTCGCCGTGTATGCGGGCATCGCCCAGCAAGCCCTCGTTCAGTCCCAGGCGGCGCACCCGGAGGTCGGTGTACATGACGGGGTCTTTGAGTGTGCTGCGGGCATAGACAGTGCCCGATGCCTCGCCCGAGAAGTCCAAGCCGACACGGGCAATATCGAACACATACCCGATGTTGATGTCATTCAGGTCGACCCGTACCGTGTCTCCGCTGCGGTCGGAGACGGTGCCGTTGGCGCGCAGGTAGCGGTCTTGGTGGCTGAAAAGGAAGTTGCGGATGTGCACACGCCCCGAATCGACCTCTATCTGTGAAGGGTGGAGCTGCCACACGGTATCGTTCAGGATGATGTCGGTCGGTCGGATATCGACAAGGGTTTGCAGCGGGGCAGGCGCCTGATCGGCAGGCACGAAACCGGCATCATCGCCACCGGTCAGGCTGCGGCGCACGAAGCGGGCAACGGCAGACAGCTGTCCGCTGTAAGTCTCGGCGCTGCTGTTGCCCCAGTTCAGCACAGTCTCTATGTTATCGGCTTTGGCTTGTGCCTCGAGCGACAGGTTCACGGCGCCCTGCGGACGGCGATTGGTGAAGCGCACCTGCATCCGGATGTGATCGGCAGGAGTTTGACAGGTCACGATGCCCGACTCGATAAACGCCTCCTTGTACATCAGCCGGGGGAAGTAACCCTCCACGCTGAGCCGCTGCAGCCGGTCGTTGAAGTAGCCCTTCACGGTAGAGCGGGTGTAGATCTTCAGCGGGATGTCGAATACGGTAGAGAGGAGTTCGGCATCATACAAATCCACGTCGAAAGAGAAGTTGTTCGCACGCTCGGCGCCCTGTCCGGCTGCCGGTATGAGGGTGGGCAGATAGCGGTGCAGGATGTTCCTCATGCTCACAGGCAGTGTGCGGTAGGAGTAGTCACCTTCGATGCCGGCACGCAGGAAGGGCGAGTGTACGGTGAGCCGTTTCGTGTGTTCGTCCAAGTGGGTGGAGGTCACCTTGAGGTTGTCGAGGAAATAGTACTTGTCGGGGGCGGCGAAGTAGAGGCTATCGAGGTTGATTTCTCCGATCATATCGTCGATGGAGCCTCCGGTGAAGTTGGCAGAGAGCACTGCCGACACCTCGGCATCGGGGAAGCGGTCGGAGAGGTGCAGTTTGTCGGGGCGCAGACCGGCAAGCACGGCACGGAAGTCGAACACGGGCACGGCGCCTGCCGTATTCATGCTGCCGTCGATGTGTACCGTTCCGTTGTCGTCGTTCAGGGCGGCTGTTCCGCTGAATCCTCCCTGTTGATAGGCGCCGTCGAGGGTGATGTTCTCATACGTATATCCGCTGTAATCCATGGCGGAGAGCACCCCTTTCGCCACAATGTCGGGATAGCGGTTGCGGTCATGCCGTCCGTTCACGTTGACGTTGAAGGTCACTCCGCCCAGCTTGCCGTTGTCGAGCAGCCTGTCCAACCTGAAGTTGTTGCTGTCGATGTCTCCCGAATAGGCAAAGGTGCCTTTCTCGAAGTTGCTGCTCAGCTTGATGTCGGTATGCAGGTTGCCTATGCCGGTGTTCAGCCTGCCGTACATGACCAGGTCGGTAAAGTAACCGGTGGCTTCCCCGCTGAAGGAGACGGTGCCCAGCCGCCGGAGCAGTACGGGCATCTGTCCGGCTTTTGCAGGCGGCACGAGGTTGCGGAAGAAGAAGTCGATGCCCTCACTGTCGGCATACAGGCTCGACAGCCTGCCGTACACAAAGGCATCGCGCAGTGTGGAGAGTTCCTGCAACTCTACGTTGCCTCTCAGGCGGAAGTGTTCGCCGGCGCTGATTGCCAGTCGCGAGCAGTCCAGCCGGTCGACCGTGCCACCGGCAACCACCTCCAGTCGCAGCGGTTCGCGGAAGTGGGCAAAGGCAGGCACGAAAGGCGCCAAGTCTCGCGGTGTGACCGACGAGGGGAGCATGCGCAACGAGAACTGCACGCTGTCCGTGGGGTACGACCAGGCGTTGGGGCTTTTGTAATCAACGAAGATCGTGTCCATCGCCAGCCGGGTATGGGGCAGGTCGATGGCGAAGTTCTCTACGCGCATCCGCTGCCGGTTGGCAGTGACCTTGAGGGTGAGCTTCCGCAGGTCGAAGCCCGACAGCTCTTCGTCTACACTCATGCGCTTCACGGCGGCATTGAGGGTATCGGCACGCAGGGCTTTGAGGGAGATATTGGCGATGATGTTACGCAGTTGCAGGTGTTGGGGGTTGAACAGTCCGGGTGTCACGACCTCGGACAGTACGTGATAGTTGGCGCTGCCGCCGTGCAGACGCAGGGAGTTGATGCGCAGGTCGATGTCGGTGGGGTTGTCGAGGGTGTCTTTGGAGGCGAACGCATCGAGCACGAACTGATAGTTGGGCACGGCATCGGGGGTGGCTCTGTTCAGATCGAAGGAGAAGCCGTAGAGGCGTGCCGTACTGATGGATATCCTCCCTTTGAGCAACGGCAGCAGCTCGAAGTGCACCGCCATACGCGACACGCGGAGCATCTCCTTGCCCGAACGGTCGGGCAGCGAAAGGTCGTCTATAATGATGCGGTTGAGTAGCCCCAAGTCGATATTGCCGATAGATACCTCCGATCCCACTATCCGGCTCAATTCACCGGCGACACGTGCAGAGAGTGTTTGCTGAACCTTCGGAATGTTCAACGCAGCCAGCAATCCGATATAGAGACAGAGCACGATACCGAGCACCCAGTGTACTATCTTTTTTAACCGTTTGATAAACTCGACAATTTTATGCCGGCAAAAGTAGGAAATATTGAGCAATTAATTGACACATCCGATTAATAAACTACATTTGCAGCAGTAATTCACTATTCCGAGTATAACGCACTGTGAAAACGTCTGTTACAGCTAATAATGAAGTACGAGTAACTAAAATAAGCGATATGAAGAAGAAATATGCCGGCGTAGTCGTCCCCATGATTACCCCTGTTGATGAGGTCGGACAGATAGATATGCTCTCCGTCACCAAGATCATCAAGCGCTTTGCGGCGTGTGGAGTGTCACCGCTGCTGATGGGTGCTGCGGGCGAAGGTTACTCACTCTCCAACGAACAGGTGATCAAGCTGGCGCGAACGGTCATCAACACCCCGCACGAGAACATGATAATTTACATGGAGCTGAACGGTTCCTGCCTGAACGAACAACTGCGACTTGCCGACCAGCTCACCCTGCTCGATGCCGATGTCATGGTAGTGACGCTGCCTCCCTATTATGCCCTTACCGCCAAACAGATGTACCACTACTACCGCACGCTTGCCGACCGCCTGTCGGTGCCGCTCATGATCTACAACAACCCTTCCACCACCCACCAGAGCATCCCCGTAGAGGTGGTGAAGCAGCTGAGCGAACACCCCAACATCGTAGGCATGAAAGATGCGGAGCGCGACCTCGGACGCATGGAGGCGTGCATCAGGCTGGCACACAACCATGCCGACTTCTCTTACTTCTGCGGATGGGCGGCACAGTGTGCCAACAGCCTCGAAATGGGTGCCGACGGCATTGTGCCCGCCACCGGCAACTACGTGCCCGAGCTGTTTGCAGACCTTTATGATAAGGTGTTGACGCACGACATGACCGCTGCCCGCACACTGCAAGTCCGCGCCGACCGCATCGCTCGCATCTGCCATGCCGACCGCTTGCCGGGCGAATCGCTGGCTGCCCTCAAGGTAATGATGACACACAAAGGTCTCTGCCAACCCTACATGATTCCGCCGCTCACCAGACTGACGCCGGAGGAAGAGAAAGATATCGTTGCCCGACTGAAGTTCAACTGACCTCAGGGGGGCAGAGACATTTACAGTTCGTAAATAGGGGTATTTACAGTTCGTAGATAGGAGTATTTACCGTCAGTAAATAGAAACAGATACAAATCGGTTAGGATACTACATAGTTTTCACATATACTAATTATACTCAACCGGAATGAGACCTATCACCCTTCAACAACCTTCCCGTACGCTCTTCGGAGTAGGTTGTCTGTCGCGCTTGGGCGACGATTGTACAGAGCATGGTGCCAAACGGCTATTTATTCTGCATCCGCGGGCATTGCTGCCGTCGCTGGTGGGACTGATGGTGAGGTTGCAGGAGCAGGGACTGACCGTTCACCGCTACGACCGCATGGAGCGCGAGCCGACCGTCAGCGATTTCTACGACGTGCTGGGCGCCGCCCGCAAGTTCAGACCCGATGCCGTGATTGGCATTGGCGGCGGCAGTGTGATGGATATGGCAAAGCTGATAGCTGCCTTTGCCGAGAGCAGTCAGCGCGTGGAGGAGTGCTTCGGCACGGGATTGGTCAAGAAGCGTGCGCTCTGGCTGGCATGTGCCCCCACCACCGCCGGCACGGGCAGCGAGGTATCGCCCAATGCCATTCTGCTGGACGAGACCGACAAGACAAAGAAAGACATCGCCAGCCCCCTGCTCATGCCCGACGTGGCGTATATCGACCCCACACTGACCTTCACCGTTCCGCCGCGCGTCACTGCCGAGACGGGAATGGATGCCCTGACACACTGCATCGAGGCATACACAAGCAAGTTCGCCCATCCGGTCATCGACATGTATGCGCTGGAAGGCATCCGCCTCATTGCACACAACCTGCTGCGCGCCGTGCGCAGCAAGAGCGACCTGCCTGCCCGCGAAGCCCTGCTCTGCGCCAGCTACTACGGAGGTATCTGCCTCGGACCGGTCAACATGGCTGCCGTACATGCCCTCTCCTACCCGCTGGGCGGTGAGTATCACCTGTCGCACGGCTTGGCTAACGCCATCCTGCTGCCTGCCGTGATGCGCTTCAATCTGGAGGCGACACCCGAGCGGTTCACCGACATTGCCCGCGCCTGCGGCTTCTCCCCCTCGCCCACGCCCGAAAGTGCCGTGTCGTTCGTTGCCGACCTGGCGCGCTCCTGCGGCATCCCCGCCCGACTGTTCGATGCGGGTGTGCCCCGTGCCGACGTGCCCCACCTTGCCGAATCTGCCATGCAAGTGACGCGGCTGTTGAAGAACAACCCGCGCGAAATGACGCTGACAGATGCCGTGCGGATCTACGAAAGTCTGTTTTAAACGATTGGCATGAACAACGACGCTTTGCCGCGTCGGGTTGTCACGACTGACAACCCGGCGGGCAGCGGACTGCTACAGATTGGCGTCCGTATGAGAGAGCGTCATCCCCAAATTATACATCACGAAGCTGTACACATCCGCCTGCTCCTCCAACACCTTTGCAATGGGCTTTCCCGAGCCGTGACCGGCTTTGGTGTCGATGCGTATCAGCGTGGGGTAGGTACCGTCGTTACATGCCTGAAGCATGGCGGCAAACTTGAAGGAGTGTGCGGGCACCACGCGGTCGTCGTGGTCGGCGGTGGTGACCAGCGTAGCCGGATAGCAGGTGCCGGGTTTCAGGTTGTGCAGGGGCGAATAGCCTTTGAGGTACTCGAACATCTCGCGGCTGTCCTCGCTCGTGCCGTAATCGCTTGCCCAGTTCCAGCCGATGGTGAACTTGTGGTAGCGCAGCATGTCCATCACGCCCACTTGCGGAATGGCTACGCGATAGAGGTCGGGGCGTTGCGTCATGCAGGCACCCACCAGCAGTCCGCCGTTGGAGCCGCCCACGATGCCCAGCTTCGAGGGGTTGGTGTAGTTGTTGGCTATCAGGTATTCGGCAGCGCCGATGAAGTCGTCGAACACGTTCTGCTTCTGCATCTTCGTGCCTGCGATGTGCCACGTGTCGCCATACTCGCTGCCGCCGCGGATATTTGCCAGCACATAGATGCCGCCGCTCTCGAGGAACGGAATGCGATAGGGCGAGAAGCTGGGACCGTAGGTGATGCCGAAGCCGCCGTAGCCGTAGATGTAGACGGGGTTCTGTCCGTCCTGCTTCATCCCTTTCTTATAGACAAGGAACATCGGAACCTTCGTGCCGTCTTTCGAGGGGTAGAAGATCTGCTCGGTCACGAAGTCGTCGGGGTTGAAGTTGACCTTCGGGGCGCGGAACACCGTGTAGCTGTTGGCATCCATGTCGTAGCGGTAGACGGTGCCCGGAACGGTGAACGAGGTGAAGCTGAAGAAGCACTCCTTGTCGTCCTTGTCGCCGCTGAAGCCTACCGAGCCGATGCCGGGCAGCTTGATCTCTTGCAGCTGCTTGCCGTCCAGGTCGCAGAAATAGGCATGACCGGCTACATCCTCATCGTAGGTCAGGAAGAGCTTGCCGCCTATCAGCTGTGCATCCGACAGCACGTGCTTGCGTTCCGGCACCAGCATCTGCCACGCTCTCAGGGCAGGCTTGTCGATGGTGGTCGCCATGACGCAGACGTTGGGGGCGTTGTAGTTGGTGACCAGGTATATCGTGTTGCCCGTCACCTCGATGGGGCTGTACGTGTACTCCATGTCGGTTGCCATGGCAACGAAGGGTGCATCGGGCTTGCGCAGGTCTTTGATGTAGAGCGCATTGCCGCGTCCGGCGCCGCTCTCGTTGAGGAAGAGCATCGTCTCGTCCTCGTTCGTGCTGACGGAGTAGAAGCGTTGGGGATAGGCGGGGTTCTGATAGACCAACCGGTCGGCAGCCTGCGGGGTGCCGATGCGGTGATAGTACACCTTGTGGTGCTCGTTCACGTTCGAGAACTCCTTGCCCTGCACCGGTGCATCGTAGGCGCTGTAGTAGAAGCCGTCGCCCTGCCAGGCAGCGCTCGTGAACTTCGCCCACGTGATGTGGTCGTCGAGCAGCTTGCCCGTAGCGGTATCCAGCACGTAGATCTCCGTCCAGTCCGACCCGCTGCGCGAGATGGTATAGGCGGTGTACTTGCCGTTGTGCGAGAAAGCCAGTCCGGTGAGCGCCACCGTGCCGTCGTCGGAGAGTTTGTTCGGGTCGAGGAAGACGCGCGGTTCGCCGTTCAGGTCATCCTGCACGTAGATCACGCTCTGGTTCTGCAAACCGTCGTTCTTGGAGAAGTAGTACTTGCCGTGCTCTTTGAACGGGGTGCCCATCTTCTCGTAGTCGGCAAGGTTGGTGAGCCGTTTCAACAAGTTGTTGCGGAAAGGGATGGTTGCCAGGTAGGCATCCGTTACCTTGTTCTCGGCAGCCACCCACGCGGCGGTGGCAGCCGAAGTGTCGTTCTCGAGCCAGCGATAGGGGTCGGGAACCGTCGTGCCGAAATACACATCTACCGTATCTACCTTTTCGGCAACGGGATACGTCAGTTTTTGCTGTTGCTTGCAGGCAATCATCGTCATACCAATTGTTGTCAATAATAATACTTTCTTCATACGCATGAGTTGTTAATGTTACAGGCGGCAAAGGTACTCCATTTTTTTTCCCTACTTTTGCGCCAAACAGATATATTTCCATGAAACAGAACATGTTGAACGGGTGGAGGCGCCGAACGGCAGCCGGTCTGCTGCTCTGCCTCCTCTCCGGCTGGCTGACGGGCTTCGACACGCTGTCTCCCGCGGTTGTGCCTGCCGGTGTGCCGCTGCCGGCGCCGGTTGCCGTGCTCCTCTCCGAGAACGGAACGGCGCCCGCCGAACCTGTCAATCTCTATCCGGGCGACGCCTACACGGGCAATGCGCCGCTGGAGTTCCGCTTTCGCTGGCAGGAGGACGACGAGGCATCGACGGATGCCTCGACCCTGCGCTTCGAGTGGAGCTTTGCCCGCGATGCCCAGTTTACCGACATCCTGCTGACACGCTTCGATGCCGAAACCATCTACACCTTTGCCGAGACCGGCACCTTCCACATCCGCCTGACGGTGACCGACCCGGACACGGGAGAGACCGTGGTCAGCGACCCCTTCATCATCCGCATTGCCGAGTCCGAGCTAAAGGTGCCCAATGCCTTCTCGCCCAACGGCGACGGGGTGAACGACCTGTTCCGCGTCGCCCACAAGTCGCTGGTGCGTTTCCGTGCCGTCATCTATAACCGCTGGGGGCAGGAGATGTATCGCTGGGGCTTGTCGAACATCGACGCCGGATGGGACGGCACCCGTCGCGGCACGCCCGTAGCCGCAGGCGTTTACTTCATCGTCCTCGAAGCTGAGGGGGCAGACGGCATCCGGTACAATATCCGCGGGGATGTCAACTTGTTGCGGTAAGCATCTCCCCTAACCTGGGGGAGCGTTTCCCCTACCCTGGGGGAACACCTCCCCTAACCTGGGGGAGCGCTTCCCCTAACCTGGGGGAACATCTCCCCTAACCTGGGGGAGCGCTTCCCCCGAAACACTACCTGAATCCCCCGAATCAGTGCTTGTCAGGCACCGGTTCGGGGGAATTCTTTGTGCGACACACGGAGGACAGGTGGTACTGACTTATGACACACCCCCGGGTAGCGATCAATGATAACCCTTGAAAAACTTGCTGAAGAACAGTATCTGATAATCGATGGAGTTGTTCCAGTATTCGTTCGAATGCCCACCCGGACGAACAATGAAATCGTGACCGATGCCGCGGTCAAGGAGGCTCTGGTGCAACGCTTTGTTTACTTCGAGGTAGAAGTCTTTGACGCCGCAGTCGATAATCAGCGCCAGTTGTCCGTCGCTGATGCGGTCAACCTGGTTGATTACCGTGTGACTGTCCCACAAATCCTTGTTATCGGCATAGGCGCCCAACAGCCTGCTCATCCCCCAGCTTTGCGGAAACGGACGAATGTCCACTCCTCCGCTGGTACTGCCGGCAGCGCCGTAGGTGTCGGCGTGTCTGAATGCCAGCCACAAGGCGCCGTGTCCGCCCATGCTTAAACCGGTGATGGCACGTGCCCGGCGTTCGGGAACGGTTTTGTAATGCGCGTCGGTGTAAGCCACCAGCTCAGAAGCGGTAAAGGTTTCGTACCGGAACGACGGGTTTTTGGGGCTGTCCCAATACCAGCTGTTGTTCCCGTTGGGGCAGACGAAGATGACGCCCTTCTCGTCGGCAATGGCAGGCAGTTGCGGTTTTACTTGCAACCACATATTTTCCCTGCCGCCGAAGCCGTGCAGCAGATAGATGGTGGGGCAGGCTTGGGGGGCATTGCCGATAGCCTTGTCGGGAAGGATGTAGATTACTTCCACCGTTTTGTTCATGGCATCGCTTTTTACAAGCACGGTGTCGATGCGCGCTGCCTGTGTCGTGAAGACCGATGCGAGCAGCAGCAGAACGAGAAATAGTTTCTTTTTCATTTGTAACATAAATAACATGATTAATAGTAAGTGACAAAAAGGTCGCAATGATAGCTATTAATCGGTAGAACGCCATGAAAAAACAGTAAAAGTTTTGTCGGTAGATAAAATTTAACGACTTTTGCCGCCTCTTACAAACTTGTCATGTCACATTTAATAATCTTACCATAATGAAAATAGCTTTAATATCAGGTATCACCGGTCAGGACGGTTCTTTCCTTGCTGAATTTCTATTGCAAAAGGGATATGAGGTACACGGCATTCTGCGCCGCTCGTCCTCCTTTAATACGGGACGCATCGAGCACCTCTATTTTGACGAATGGGTGCGCGACATGAAGCAAAAGCGATTGGTCAACCTGCACTATGGCGACATGACCGACAGCAGTTCGCTCATCCGCATCATCCAGCAGGTGCAACCCGACGAGATATACAACCTGGCAGCACAGAGCCACGTCAAGGTATCGTTCGATGTGCCCGAATATACTGCCGAAGCCGATGCCGTGGGTACCCTGCGGATGCTCGAAGCGGTACGCATCCTGGGCTTGGAGAAGAAGACCAAAATCTATCAGGCATCCACCTCCGAACTCTACGGCAAGGTGCAGGAGGTGCCGCAGAAGGAGACAACCCCCTTCTACCCCCGCTCTCCCTACGGCGTTGCCAAGCAGTACGGCTTCTGGATTACGAAGAACTACCGCGAAAGCTACGGCATGTTTGCCGTGAACGGCATCCTCTTCAACCACGAAAGCGAACGGCGCGGCGAGACGTTCGTCACCCGCAAGATTACACTGGCTGTGGCACGCATCGTGCAGGGCTTTCAGGATAAGCTCTACTTAGGCAACCTCGACTCCCTGCGCGACTGGGGATATGCCAAGGACTACGTGGAGTGCATGTGGCTCATCCTGCAACACCACACCCCCGAAGACTTTGTGATTGCCACCGGCGAGATGCACACCGTGCGCGAGTTTGCCACGCTGGCATTCAAGGAAGCCGGCGTAACGATTCGCTGGGAAGGCAGCGGCGTCGACGAGAAAGGCATCTGCGCCGACACCGGCAAGGTGCTGGTAGAGGTCGACCCCAAATATTTCCGCCCCGCCGAAGTGGAGCAGCTGCTGGGCGACCCCACCAAGGCACGTACCCTGCTGGGATGGAACCCCTGTAAGACAAGCTTCGCCGAGCTGGTGAAGATTATGGTAAAGAACGACATGCGCTTTGTCAAGAAGCTGCACCTCAAGATGCAAATCGAAGCATAAACCTTTCAACATCCGAAGGCGATGGACAAGAACAACAAGATATACGTAGCCGGTCACCGTGGGCTGGTAGGCTCGGCGATATGGAACAACCTGCTCTGTAAGGGCTACACACGGCTCATCGGCAAGACCCATGCCGAGCTGGACTTGCTGGATGGCGTTGCCGTTCGCCGCTTCTTCGACGAGGAGCAGCCGGAGTATGTCTTCCTGGCTGCCGCCTACGTGGGTGGGATCATGGCGAACAACACCTACCGCGCCGACTTCATCTACCGGAACTTGCAGATTCAGCAGAACATCATCGGCGAGAGCTTCCGACACAACGTAAAGAAGCTGCTCTTCTTGGGCAGCACCTGCATCTATCCGCGCGACGCCGAACAGCCGCTCAAGGAGACCGCCCTGCTCACCGCTCCGCTGGAGTACACCAACGAGCCGTATGCCATCGCCAAGATTGCAGGACTGAAGATGTGCGAGAGCTTCAACCTGCAATACGGCACCGACTACATCGCCGTGATGCCGACCAACCTGTACGGTCCCAACGACAACTTCGACCTCGAACGCAGCCACGTGCTACCTGCCATGATCCGCAAGATACACCTGGCACACTGCCTGATGACCGACAACTGGGAGGCGATCCGGAAAGACCTGCGCCGCCGTCCCGTCGAAGGGGTAGACGACGGATTCAGCAAGGATGCCATCCGCCTGATGCTATATAAATATGGTATAACCGATTCGGGACTGACCCTCTGGGGCACCGGCACCCCGATGCGCGAATTTCTCTGGAGCGAGGAGATGGCAGATGCCAGCGTGTTCGTTATGGAGCGGGTAGACTTCAAAGAGACCTACAGCCCCGCCGACAAGCAGGTACGCAACTGCCACATCAACATCGGGACGGGCGAAGAGATCAGCATCCGCGCGCTTGCCGAACTGATTATCGCCACCGTGGGCTACCGCGGCACGCTCTCCTTCGACAGCAGCAAACCCGACGGCACCCTGCGGAAGCTCACCGACCCGTCGAAGCTCCACGCACTCGGCTGGCACCACACCATCGATATTACGGAAGGTGTGAAGCGGCTCTACGACTGGTACCTGACCCACTAAGCCGCGCACCGTCAGCCCCCCTTTCTACCGGTGCAAGGAGGTGCAACATGTGCATAATCGCACTACCCACGTGCGGTTATGCACATGTTTTATAAGTACCCCATCCGGCTTACCCGCTCATTCATAACGCATTAATGCTTTGGCACGCCTTTTGAAGGTAAGATAAGAAAAGAACATTGTCATGATGCGTATCAAACACTGGCTGTATGCAGCAGGATGGTGCTGTGCAGCCGCCGCTTCCGCCCAAACGAACACGCTCGAACTGACGCTCGAACAGACCATCGAGCGGGCACGCGAGCAGTCGCCCGATGCACGGGCGGCACGGCACACCTATCGGGCTGCCTACTGGAACTACAAGTATCACCAAGCCAACTACCTGCCGGCACTCACGCTGACCTCAAGTCCCGGGCTGAACCACGAGTTCAGCAACATCGCCCAGTCCGGCGGAGGATTCATCGCTGCCGAACAGAACTACCTGAGCACCGACCTCTCCCTCAACCTGTCGCAGAACATTGCCTGGACGGGCGGCACCTTCTCCGTAAGCACCGGTCTGGGTCGCCTCGACGACTTCATCGACGATCGGGTTACGTGGCAAACGGTGCCCGTCAGTGTCAACTACACACAGTCGCTCTTCGGCTACAACAGCCTGAAGTGGAACCGCCGCATCGAGCCTATCCGTTATGCCGAAGCCAAAAAGAGCTACGCAGAGACTCTCGAGCTGGTCGCCGCCGAAGCCACCCGCGAGTTCTTCGCCCTTGCCACCGCCCAGACCAACCTCGAGATTGCCCGCACCAACTACGCCAATGCCGACACGCTCTACCTCTATGCACAGGGACGTTACAACATCGGCACCATCACCGAGAACGAGATGTTGCAGCTGGAGGTGAACAAGCTCACCGAAGAGACCAACCTGATGAACGCCCAGATCGACGTAGAGAATGCCACCCTGCAACTCTGCTCCTACCTCGGCATTCAGGAGAACGTAACTCTGAAAGCCTGCGTGAGCGAACAGGTGCCGAGCCTGCAGATAGACCTGCCTGTCGCCCTGAGCATGGCACGTACCAACAACCCCGACATGCTGGGCATGCGCCGCCGCCAGCTACAGGGGCAGAGCAGCGTGGCACAAGCCCGTGCCAACGCCGGTCTGCGTGCCGACCTCAGCCTGAGCTTCGGGCTGTCGCAATCCGGCGAGCGGCTGAGCACCGCATACCGGAAGCTCTCCAACATGCAGCGGGTATCGCTCGGCATCGTCCTGCCCATCCTCGACTGGGGGCGCGGCAAGGGCAACATCCGCGTGGCACGCTCGCAGCTCGACCTCATCAACTCGCAGGTGGAGCAGGAGCAGATAGACTTCGACCAGAACGTGCGCAAGCTGGTGATGCAGTTCAACCTGCAAGCCCGCCGCGTCAACGTGGCTGCCCGCACCGACGAGACCGCCCAACGGCGTGCCGACGTGGCGCGGCGCCTCTACATCCTGGGCAAGTCGTCCGTGCTCGACCTCAACGCCTCCATCACCGAGAAAGACCGCTCCCGACGCGACCACATCAGCGCGCTCTATACCTACTGGAACCTCTATTACACCCTCCGCAGCCTGACCCTGTTCGACTTCGAGCAGCGCAGGGAGCTGACGGAGGAGTTGGAGGAGTTGATAAAATGAACAGTCTATGGTGTAGGACAGATAGTTATAAACTCAAGAACTCATAAACTCAAAGAAATGATAGCGCATTACCTGACAATAGCCTTCCGCAACCTGCGGAAGTATCGCACACAGAGCATCATCTCCATCGTCGGACTGACCGTCGGCTTTGTCTGCTTCGCACTCGCCACCCTGTGGATACACTACGAGATGACGTACGATGCCGCCCGCGAGGGAGCCGACCGCACCTACCTGCTCTACCACCGACCGAACAACGGATTGGACTTCCGTACTAAGGCCGTCTACAAGATGGCTTCCGTGTTGCGCAGTGAATACCCCGAAGTGGAAGCAGCCTGTGCTGCCATTGTAAATAAAGTAACGCTAACTACGGACGAGGGTGCGACGTTTGAGACAAACAGCATCGACACCGATTCGACCTTCATCGACATGTTCGGATCGGTGAGGCTGCTGGCAGGCAACCTCGACTTCCTAAGTCTGACCGACCACATGGCGCTGACCGAAGAGGCAGCGCTGGCGCTCTTTGGTACCACCGACGTGGTGGGCAAGACTGTCAAAAGCGGCGCACGGGAATACACGGTGTGTGCCGTGTTGAGCAACCAGCCGCGCCACAGTAACCTCTACTTTGGCTGCTGGATGCCGCCGGCTACCTACGTTCGCGAAAGTTGGAGCGCATTGGCATACACCATCTACGTGCGTCTGCATCGGGATGCCGACCTTGCCGCCTTTACCGCCAAGATGCACGACTACATGCCGCCGGAAGAGGCGAGGTTTAACAGGAAGGTTCTCGAGAATTACCAACTGATGCCGCTCACGGCGTATCACTATTCAGAATACAACACGGGGGTGGTTATCGACATTCGCTACTTAAAACTCTTCTCGGCGGTGAGCGCGCTGATTATCCTGTGTGCGCTGCTGAACTACTTGTCGCTGTTCGTGGTGCGGATGCGCAGCCGGATGCGCGAGGGCGAACTGCGCCGGGTGTGCGGCTCGTCGCGCGGCGACCTGTTTGTGCTCTTCGTCACGGAGTACCTGTGGGTGCTCCTCATTGCAGGCTTACTGGGCATGGCGGTCATCGAGTGGACGTTGCCCGAGTTTCGCCGGCTGTCGGGTGTGAGTGGCGGCATCTATGGCGAGTCGCTGCTCTATTTTGCAGGCTTGCTGTTGCTTTCCGTTCTCTTTCTGCTGCCATTCGCATGGCGCACGCGACGCCCGACAATCGGGCGGCACAAGCATCTGCTGAGCAAGGTCAGTATCTGGTTGCAGCTTGTCGTCAGTGTGCTTTTCATCTTCTGCGTGGGCGTACTGATGAAGCAAATCCACTATGTCAAGACCACCGACATAGGGTGGGAACGACGGAACACAGCTGTGATATGGGGACTCAGACTGAATGACGACACGGCGGAGGCACTGAATGCCTACGTTGCCGCCACCCCTTACATCCGCGAATACATGACCGACAGCAATCCGCTCTTTCCTCTGTATGGTGGCATCATAATGACTATCAACAACTGGGAAGGCAAGAGCGAGTCCGACGACGCCAGTCCTGTGGCAACGGTGATGCATGGCGGTCCCGACATGCCACGCTTCTACGGACTGAAGTTGACAGAGGGTGAATGGATAGACAACAACGACCCCACGCAGGTGGTCGTCAACCAAACGATGGTGGAAGCGATGAACATGGCCCACCCTGTAGGCAAGAAGATAAGCCTTCACGGCAACGACCAAAGGCACACGATAGTCGGCGTGGTGAAGGACTTCCACACCGAGCATCCCACCGCGCCGGTCAACCCTATGGTCATTCTCCATCCCAAAGGTATGAACCTCGACATCCCGGACTACGGCGTCAGCTCCGTCCTAAAAGGACTCTATATCATCAAGTACGAGCCGGGCACGTGGCACATACTGCGTGCCGAAGTCGACAGCATCCTGAGTCGCGACGTGGAGTACTCGCCGCGCATGCTGGTTAACGTTGAAGAGGCATACAACGAGAGCCTGCGCTCCGAAGAGCTGCTGCTGAAGTTCCTCAGTCTTGCTGCCCTGACGTGCATCCTCACCGCCGCCTTCGGCATCTTCTCGTTGGTCAGCCTCAGCTGTCAGCAACGGTGCAAGGAGATCGCCATCCGCAAGGTGAACGGTGCGCGCATCGCGAGCATCCTCGCCCTCTTTGCCCGCGAGTATCTGCTGATGCTGGTGCTGGCAACCGTCGTGACCTTCCCCGTGGGTTATGTGCTGATGAAGCGCTGGCTACAGAGTTACGTGGAGCAGACACCGATCAGCTGGTGGCTCTACGCCGTTATCTTCACGGGCACGGCTGCCGTCGTAGCGTTGTGCATCGGCTGGCGTGTGTGGCAGGCGGCACGGAGCAATCCGGCAGAAACGATAAAAACAGAATGAAGAAGATGAAGAAAGAACTTAAAAACTCATAAACTCAAACAAATGGATATCAAACTCGAAAAGAAACCCTGGTACATCCGTTACCGTTACCACCTGGCAGGAGGCGTGCTGTTCCTCGCCCTGATTGTCTATGTCATCGTCCTCTCGGCGTCGCCCAGCAAGCTGCGCATCGACCGCGACAACGTACAGATAGCCGAAGTCAAAGCCGACAAGTTCCTGGAATATGTCGACGTGGAGGGCGTGGTGCAGCCCATCCTCACCATCAAGGTCAACGCCCGCGAGGCGGGAAGCGTGGCGCGCATCGTGGGCGAAGAGGGCGGCATGATGCGGCAAGGCGACACCATCCTCGTGCTCGAGAACCCCGACCTGCTGCGCAGCATCGACGACCAGCGCGACGAGTGGGAGAAGCAGCGCAACTCCTATCAGGAGCAGGAGATCACCATGGAGCAGAAGAGCCTCACCCTCCAACAGCAGGCTTTGCAGACCGACTACGAGCTGGCACGCCTGCGCAAAAGCTTCGCCTTGGATCAGGAAGAGTACAAGATGGGCATCAAGAGCAAGGCACAGCTCGAGGTGGCGGCAGACGAGTACAACTACAAGGTGAAGAGCGCCGAGCTGCAACGCGAGAGCCTGCGGCGCGACTCCGCCGTGACCCTCATCCGCCGCGACATGCTGGTGAACGAACGCAACCGCGAACGCAAGAAGTACGAACGCTCCCTCGAACGGATGGACAACCTCGCGGTGCGTGCCCCCATCGCCGGACAGCTCAGCTTCGTCGGCGTCACGCCCGGGCAACAGGTGGCGTCGGGCAGCAGCATCGGCGAAATCAAGGTGCTCGACCAGTACAAGATTCACACCGCCCTGAGCGAGTACTACATCGACCGCATCACCACCGGACTGCCTGCCACCATCCTCTACCAGGGCACGCGCTATCCGCTGCGCATCACCAAGGTGGTACCCGAGGTGAAAGAGCGCACGTTCAACGTCGACCTCGTCTTCACAGGCGACATGCCCGACAACGTCCGCGTGGGCAAGAGCTTCCGCGTGCAGATAGAACTCGGTCAGCCCGAACAAGCCATCGTCATCCCCCGCGGCAACTTCTACCAAGCCACCGGCGGACAGTGGATCTACCGCCTCAACGAGGCTGGCACCAAAGCCGTGCGCGTGCCCCTGAGCATCGGACGGCAGAACCCGCAGCAGTACGAGATAACCGGCGGACTGCAACCGGGTGACCGCGTCATCACCACCGGGTACGACGGATTCGGCGATGCCGAAGAATTGGTCATTCATTGACAGGCTGTCAAGCACCGCCACTACCGGCTGCAAAGCACCCACACTGCCGGCTGCGTAGAACAGCGACTACCGGTAGTCGGGATGAACGACTACCGGTAGTCGGGATGAGTGACTACCAGTAGTCGTGATGAGCGACTACCAGTAGTCGGGATGA
>JAISGR010000108.1 GCA_031262995.1 Prevotellaceae bacterium
CGAGGCAATCTTCAGGTTGAGGGTAAGCTTGGCGATGCTGCGCTTCAGGGGAATGACGGTGGTCGGCTCGGTGAAGAAGGCGGTGCCTGCCCCGCCGTTGCCGAGGATGCCTGACATAAGTAGGGTCGGCTTTTGGTCGAGGGTGGTGTAGGTATCGGCTTCGGAGGCGATGGACTGCAGGGCAGTAGCATCCTTGAGGAAGTTTGCCAGCGTGGTATTGGTGGCAGCCCATTTGTGCGATGCGCCGTCGGGCACGTTGGCGATGAGCAACAGTTGCTGGGTGGCGCCGATGGCGCTCTTTGTATCCGTATCATCCAACAGCTCCACGTCTGTCAGCACGCCCGTCACCGCGCCGGTGGTGGTGTTGGTGTTGACGGTGATCTTGTCGGTGTCGACAAAGAGGCTCTTCTTGAGTGTGGCAGTGGTGCCCGTGCCATCGAACTGGAACACCCACACGTTTTGGATGTAGTTGTCGGTGTTGTCGCCCGTCTTGTCTTCTATGGAAGTGTCGATGAGGCGGGTCTGTGCAGGCGGTGTGTCGCATGCGGGGGTGGGGGCAAGGAGGGTGAAGCCCAGTGTGACGGGCACGGTGGCGCCGTGGGTGTTGTCTGTCGGCAGGTTGTTCTCCGACAGGGGATCAGTGCAGGCGGCAATGCCGGTGCACAGGGTGGCTGCAAGGAGCAGCGCTTGGGGTTGAAATCGTGTCATAAGTGAATGAATGAGGGGAATGAATAATGAATTGAATAATGCGCTGATAATCAACTGATAATCAACAGCTGATTAAACGCTCCAAAAAAGCTACCTGTCCAGATTCGTCGTCAAGGTTGTCCATAGTCGTTGACAAGCCTGTCCAAAGACTCTGGACAGAGAGGGCATAAAAAACCCTATAAATGGGGGATAACGCCTGTTGCCGGTCGGAGTGCCGGCAGCCTGTGTGGGGTTGGTTACACCGGCGGTGCGCAGCGGTGCGGGGAAGATGAAACTGTGGATGTTCATGTGTCCGTTATTAGTAGTGTTTTAAACTTGTGCTCTTCAAAAAGTCTATTTGTGTTCGGCTTTTATCGAGTATCTTATTTTGTTGCGGCAAAGGTACACTGCATACAATAACCGTGCAAGAATAATCAACTAACAGCGTGTTTTATACTACCGTTTTTTTTTTTTGATATTGGAACGGCAAAAGGGGTGGGGCAAAGAGGCGGTGCATTTCGGGCAGCTGCACGGCGGACGGACGACTGAACGGTTGGTTGCTATCGACCGAGCCGGCATAAAAAGAAACGGGTGTGTCGGTTGGACACACCCGCTTTATCGTTTCGTTGGACTACCAGGACTCGAACCTGGTCAAACAGAACCAAAACCTGTTGTGCTACCATTACACCATAGTCCAAACTGTAAAGCATTAAACTAAAAATCTTTTTGTTCTCTTCCGGCGATTCTCTCGAACCATTCCGTGAAAGCGGTGCAAAGATAGACTTAACTATCGGAATGCACAAATAATTGGTGGATTATTTCATGAAGCTTTCATGAGGGTTTCACGATGACGAGGTAATAATTCTTCTTTCCACGCTGTACCAGCAGGTATTTCCCGTTGAGCAGGTCGGCGGTTGTAACGATTCGGTCAAAGGCTTCCAGCTTCTCTTTGTTGAGCGAGATGCCTCCGCCTTGCACCAACTTGCGCATTTCGCCTTTCGAGGGAAAGACGGCAGCTGCCTCGGTGAAGAGGTCGACGGCTTTCATGCCGGCAGAGAGGCGGTCGGCAGGCACTTCGTACTGGGGTACCCCTTCGAAGATGGAGAGCAGGGTCTCTTCGTCGAGCTTTCGGAGCGTATCGGAGGTGCCGCTGCCGAAGAGAATACCGGAGGCGTCGACTGCCAGGTTGTACTCCTCTTCGGAGTGTACCATGATGGTGACCTCTTTCGCCAGCCGTTTCTGGAGGGCGCGCAGGTGGGGGGCAGCCTCGTGTTGGGCGACAAGCGCTTCGATCTCCTCTTGGGGAAGGGAGGTGAACACCTTGATGTAACGGGCGGCATCGGCATCGCTCACGTTGAGCCAGAACTGGTAGAACTTATAGGGCGAGGTGTAGCGGGCGTCGAGCCATACGTTGCCCGATTCGGTCTTGCCGAACTTGGTGCCGTCGGCTTTGGTGATGAGGGGGCAGGTGAGTGCGAAGGCTTCGCCACCGTTGGTGCGGCGAATCAGTTCGGTGCCGGTGGTGATATTGCCCCACTGGTCGGAGCCGCCCATCTGCAACTTGCATCCTTTGGTATCGTACAGGTGGAGGAAGTCGTAGGCTTGCAGCAGCTGGTAGGTGAACTCGGTGAACGACAGCCCGTCGCGCGCTTCGCCGTTGAGGCGTTTCTTGACGGAATCTTTTGCCATCATGTAGTTCACGGTGATGTGCTTGCCCACGGTGCGGGCAAAGTCGAGGAAGGTGAACTCTTTCATCCAGTCGTAGTTGTTCACCATCTCGGCATGATTGGGGGCATCCGAATCGAAGTCGAGGAATTTGGCAAGCTGCTTCTTGATGGCTTCCTGGTTGTGCCGCAAGGTCTCTTCGTTGAGCAGGTTGCGCTCTGCCGACTTGCCCGACGGGTCGCCGATCATGCCCGTTGCACCGCCCACCAGCGCCAGCGGCTTGTGCCCGCAGCGTTGCAGGTGACGCAGCATCATCACGCCGCACAGGTGTCCGATGTGTAACGAATCGGCGGTAGGGTCGATGCCTACGTAGGCGGTGACCTGCTCTTTCAGCAGGAGTTCTTCCGTGCCCGGCATGATGTCATGGAGCATGCCGCGCCATTTCAGTTCTTCTACAAAGTTTATCATCTTTATCTCTTTAATGTCTCTATGTGTAACGGTTCATTCCTGCCCCCGTTCAGGCGGGGAAGCGGCGGCTGAAGGGTCTGCGCCGTTTCGGGGGGCAAAAGTACGACACATTCTTTGAATCACAAACGTTTAGCTTGAAAAAAGAGGGCACGCACGGTTTCTGCCACGGCGCCGTAAAGCTGCCCCACAGGCATCCCCAGCACGGCGGCAGCCTGTTCGTACAGTTGGCTGATGGGGCAGCGGCTCTCGTCGGTTTCCAGCAGGAGGCGGTTCAACGGGGTGGCAAGGAGCGATTCGGGGGGATAGTGCTCGCCGTAGGAGAGGTAGCATCCGTGGTGTAGGTAGCGTGCGGCAAGCTGGGGTTTGCCGCGGAAGCCGTGGATGATCCACGGGCTGTCGGGGCGGAGCGCCTGCTTGAGCGCCAACACCGGCTCGGTTGCCTTGACCGAATGGATGATCAGCGGCTTGTGCAGGTGCTCTGCCACCCGGGCTTGTTGCTCGAAGAGAGGGAGCTGTTGCGTCAGGGGCGCCTGTGCCAGCTTGTCGGCTCCTGCTTCGCCGATGGCAAGCACTTGGGGATGGCTGAACAGGTCGATGTCGTGTGCCGTCAGCGCCTGCTCCGATGCGTGCCACGGATGGATGCCCACCGAGTAGTAGTGCCCTGCCTGCGGAGCAAACGATTGGGGCGACCGGTTCACAATGGCTGTTCCCGGCGTATCCGGCAGCCGGTGGGTGTGTATGTCGACGGGTAGGGTCATGCGGAGGGTGTCTCTTCGGCAGGGTGGATGGGGTTGTATGCAGGCGGATTCACGGGACAGGGTCGTATCCGCATCCTCCCCACGGATGGCAGCGCAGCACCCGTCGGATGGCGAGGTAAAGCCCCTTCAACGCTCCGTATTTGCCGATGGCTTCGATGGCGTATTGCGAACAGGTGGGGGTGAATCGGCACGAGGGGGGTGTCAGGGGAGAGATGCACTTCCGGTAGAAGTAGATGGGCAGCAACAGCAGGTATGAGAAGCACTTTCGCATCATGATCCTATTTGCTCGCGGATACGTGTCAGCGCCGTCTTCATGGATGCCTCTATCGCAGCGCTGTCGACGAGTTTGTCTGTCAGGTAGATGAATGCCACAGCCAGGTGGCGGTGCTGCTCTTCGGCACTCTGCACCAGCGCTGTTTTCTGCTTGCGATAGGCTTCGCGGATGCGCCGCTTCATGCGGTTGCGCTTCACGGCGCGTTTGAAGCGGCGTTTCGACACGCTGATCAGGATGGATACCGGCGCTTCGAGCGTCTCAACATCTACATATACGATTCTCAGGGGATAGACTACAAACGAATGTGCACCGCCGGCAAACAGCCGGTCGATGACGTTTCTGCGATAGAGTCTTTCGGCTTTGCGCAACGTGTATGTGGCTGTGGCATCGGGCATTCGTTATTTGTTGTGCTCCTTCAGGTAAAGCTCCAGCGCGGCAGTCATCGAAGGGGCTTGGACAGAGGGCGCTTCCAGGTCGAGGCGCAAGCCGGCGTCGCGCACTGCCTGGGCGGTGGTGGTACCGAAGCAGGCAATCTGTTGTTCGCCTTGTTGATAGTCGGGGAAGTTCTTCAGCAGCGAAGCCACGCCCGAGGGGCTGAAGAAGATCAGCATGTCGTAGTCGAACGCTTCGTCCTTGGGGATGTCGTTGCTCACGGTGCGATACATCACCGCTTCCTGGTGCACTGCCACTTTGGCTTTGGTGAGGAGGTTTGCCACCTCGTCGGTGTGCACATCCGCCATGGGGATGAGGTACTTCTCGTTTTTATGCTTGCCGATAACGGTCATCAGGTCTTCTATCTTGCCTTGCTTGCCGAAGAAGACCTTGCGTTTGCGGTATTGTACGTATTTCTGTATGTAGAGAGAGATCGCCTCGGTGGTGCAGAAATACTTCATTGTTTCGGGGACGGCAACACGCAGCTCTTCGCACAGGTGGAAGAAGTGGTCGATGGCGTGGCGGGAGGTGAAGATAACGGCGGTATAGTCCGATATGACGATTCTTTGCTGCCTGAACTCTTTGGCGGAGAGGCTTTCTACCTTGATGAAGGGGCGGAAGTCTATCGCTACGTTGTATTTCCGGACGATGTCGTAATAAGGCGACTTTTCGGAAGCAGGCTTAGGCTGCGATACGAGTATTTTCTTTATTTTCAATGTCCTAAAAGTTTATTATCAAATAATAATTCAGATGCAGCATACCTTTATACATCAGCAGTATGGGTATGATTTCAAGGGCACAAAAGTATAAAATCAAAAGCAAACAGCCCGCTAAATTTCTGCAAAAAAGCTTTAACCACTTGTAGAAGGTCAATATCTTGAACAGAATGACCAGAAACAACCCGATAATGATCGTTGCATAAAGATTCAAATCGCAATAGAGCATGAACAGGGCGAACGGGAAGAGAGCAAATCCTAAGTAATGGAGCAGCGTAGAGTAGGATTCCATCCACTGCGCGGAGGTGTCTTTGTTAAGAAATATCCATCCGACTGCCGTGTATATCAGCCACTTCAGAGAGAGGTACAGCCCGAGGATCAGGGTGTAGAGCGCGATGAATGCCGGGGTGGAGATGTGGTCGTGCAGTTGGGGCGTGGTGTCGACGAAGTAGCCGAACAGGCAGGTGGCTGCCAGCACACAGGTCTGCATGATGAGCAGCAGCAGGTAGCGCATGTCGGAGCCAGTGTAGTTGGCAAAGATGCTGGTGCGTTGCCGGTGCAGCAGGAAGTTCTTGAGCTGTGCCGCCAGCAGTTGGCGGCTCCGTGCAAGGATATAGGAAGACAGGAAGAAGCAGCCCAGCAGCAGCAAGGTGATGGTGTCGTCGGCGTGGGGGGAGTAGGGGAGGGGGATTCCCGCGGCAGCGTCGGGGGCTGTGAGCAGTGTCAGGGTCATATCGCGGCGAACTTACGCAGGTTGGGATCCCAGGCGGGGGTGGTGTGAATCAGCCCGACCGCCTCTTGCGGGGTGGTTGCCACCTGCCACAGGTCGGCGTGTGTCGGTCGCATGAAGTGTTGCTCGGCGGCTTGCCGGAGCATGGCGAGCAACGGTTGGTAGTAGTTGTCGGTGTTGAGGATGACGATGGGTTTGAGGTACAGTCCCAGCTGCTTCCACGTGATGATTTCGAGCAGTTCCTCGAGCGTGCCGATGCCGCCGGGCAGGGCAATGACGGCATCGCTCAGGTCAGCCATCAGCTGTTTGCGTTGGTGCATGGAATCCACCACGCGCAGCTCGGTCAGCCGGTCGTACCCCCATCCTTCGTCCATCATGAATTGGGGGATGACGCCTGTCACCTTGCCGCCGGCAGCCATTGCCGCGTCTGCCGAGACACGCATCAGTCCGATGCTGCCGGCGCCGTTGATCAGGCGGATGCCGCGTTCGCCCAGCAGGGTGCCCAACTCCCGGGCGGCATCGACGTACACCGGGGCGATTTGCCGGCTCGAGGCGCAGTACACGCAAACGGATGATATGCTGTTCATAAGACAACTATAAATGTTAAGTGGGCGCAAAAGTAGACATTATACTTTGCCCGAACAAGTTTTGTGCCTTTTATCGGTCGCTCCCGGCGCTTTTGTACTGCGTCGTCACCCGCAGCGTGTACGTTCCGTCCACCTATTCTTCTCACCTTTGCATCCATAATTCTGTTATGGGTATTTTGAGGGTTTATGATGCACAAGTATACCATTAAATAATCTTTTTTGAAAGTGTTTTATCAGATTATTTCCTATTATTATCGGTGCAATTTCCTATTGTTTTTGGTGTGATTTATAGGTAATATTTATTGCACGGTTTTCCGGAATGTACAGAGGCAGAGTCATCGTGCTATCTCCAATATGCAGACAGATGCAGACAGATGCAGACGGATTGCAGACAGATATATTTATGACACAATGCGATGATTTTCAATTTATTATCACCAATGCAGACAGTGCAGACGGTTTTTTACACTAAA
>JAISGR010000090.1 GCA_031262995.1 Prevotellaceae bacterium
CAAAGCCCGCTCCTGCCGGCAGGAGGGGAGCGGGAGATGTCCGACGCTCAGTCCGAAGAAGGGGAGAAGCCCGCTCCTTGCCTGCCGGCGGGGAGTTGTGAAAATTATAGCCTTCGACAGTTGACTTTGCTCATAAAGCCATACCTTTGCCCGCATTAATCAATAAAGAAAGTATGACTTACAATCATTTGTCTGTCCTGGTGCATCGCCGGGCGGAAAAGTACGGCGACAAAATAGCGTTGAAGTATCGCGATTATGCCACTGCCCGGTGGCAGTCCATCTCGTGGACGCAGTTCTCGCAGACGGTGCATCGGGTAGCCGATGCGCTGGTGGGGCTGGGCATTCGGGAGGAGGAGAACATCGGCATCTTTTCGCAGAACAAGCCCGAGTGCCTGTTTGTGGATTTCGGCGCCTTTGCCAACCGTGCGGTGACCGTGCCGCTCTATGCCACCAGCTCGTCGGCACAAGCCCAATACATCATCAACGACGCCGGCATCCGCTACCTGTTTGTGGGTGAGCAGTACCAGTACGACGCCGCCTTCGGCATCTTCGGGTTCTGCGCTTCGTTGCAGCAGCTGATCATCTTCGACCGCTCGGTGGTGCGCGACCGCCGCGACCGGAACTCCCTCTACTTCGACGAGCTGCTGGAGGCAGGCGCAGCGCGCGCACACACCGACGAGGTGCAGGCGCGCACCGCCCGTGCCACCGAGGACGACCTGGCAAACATCCTCTATACCTCGGGCACCACCGGCGAACCGAAAGGGGTGCTGCTCCACCACTCCAACTACCTGGAAGCCTTCCGCATCCACGACATCCGCCTGCCCTTCATGACCGACAACGATGTCTCCATGTGCTTCCTGCCCCTGACGCACGTCCTCGAGAAGGCATGGTGCTACCTCTGCATCCACAAAGGGGTGCAGATCTGCATCAACCTGCGCCCCACCGACATACAGACCACCATCAAGGAGATTCGCCCCACCCTGATGTGTAGCGTGCCCCGCTTCTGGGAGAAGGTGTATGCGGGCGTGCAGGAGAAGATTGCCGAGACCACCGGCTTGAAAAGAGCGTTGATGCTCGACGCCATCAAGGTGGGCAAGGTGCACAACCTGGACTACCTGCGCAACGGCAAGACCCCGCCCCTGCTGGTTCAACTGAAGTACCGCTTCTACGAGAAGACCATCTACGCCCTGCTGAAGAAGACCGTCGGCATCGAGAACGGCAACTTCTTCCCCACTGCCGGCGCCGCCGTGCCCGACGAGATTTGCGAGTTTGTACACTCCGTGGGCATCAACATGATTGTGGGATACGGACTAACCGAATCGACTGCCACCGTCTCCTGCTTCCCCAACAAGGGCTTTCAGATTGGGTCGGTGGGCACCATCATGAGCGACGTACAGGTCAGGATTGGCGACAACAACGAGATCTTGCTGCGCGGAAAGACCATCACCAAAGGGTACTACAAGAAAGCCGAAGCCACCGCCGAAGCCATCGACGCCGAGGGCTGGTTCCGCACCGGCGATGCGGGCTACCTCAAGGACGGGCACCTCTACCTGACCGAGCGCATCAAAGACCTCTTCAAGACCTCCAACGGCAAGTACATCAGCCCGCAGGCGCTGGAGACCAAGCTGGCAGTCGACCGTTACATCGACCAGATTGCCATCATTGCCGACCAGCGCAAGTTTGTCTCGGCGCTCATCATACCCGTCTACGACTATGTAGAAGCTTATGCCCGCGAGCAGGGCATCGCCTACACCGACATGGCTGACTTGCTGCAACAGCCCCGTATCATTGCCCTGTTCCGCGCCCGCATCGACACCCTCCAACAGCAGTTTGCCCACTTCGAACAGGTGAAACGCTTCACCCTCCTGCCCGAGCCTTTCAGCATGGAGCGGGGCGAGCTGACCAACACGCTGAAACTGAAACGCTCCGTAGTTGCACAGAACTACGGAGCGTTGATAGACCGGATGTACGAGGAGTAATCAGAACTGCACCTGCGGCGCCTGCGCCGCTCCTTCGGCTGCCTCGAAGTAGGCACGCTTTTCGAAGCCGAACAGCCCGGCAAGGATGTTGCGGGGGAAGCGGCGGATGGCGGTGTTGAATGCCTTGGCAGCCTCGTTGAAGTTTGTGCGGGCGACGTTGATGCGGTTCTCCGTGCCTTCCAGCTGTGCCTGCAACTCCAGGAAGTTTTGATTGGCTTTCAAGTCCGGATAGCTCTCCGCGATGGCAAGCAGCTTGCCCAATGCCGACGTCACCGCCCCCTGCGCCTGCTGGTAGGCTGCCAGCTTCTCGGGCGTCAGGTCGGAGGGGTCGACCTTGATTTGCGTCGCCTGGCTGCGTGCCTGGATCACCCCTTCGAGTGTGGACTGCTCGTGTGCGGCATATCCCTTGACGGTATTCACCAGGTTGGGTATCAGGTCGGCACGTCGCTGGTACTGCGTCTCCACGTTTGCCCATTGTCCTTCTACGTTCTCTTCCATGCCGACCAGCCCGTTGTAGCCGGTCACTCCCCATACCGCGATCACGACGATCGCTGCGAGGATGATGATTGTGGATGTCTTTAACTTCATACGTCGTTCTCTTTTAATTTTTAATTTTTAATTTTTAATTCTCAAAACCGTGTTCCTGCGCCGCCGCCTCCGCCGTGTCCGCCGCCGAAGCTGCCGCCGCCGAAGCCTCCTCCGCCACCACCGAAGCCGCCGCCGAAGATGACCGGTCCGCCGCCCCGGCTGCTACTGCCGTCGCTGTCTTTGTAGAAAGTTTGTCGGCGCACCAGCGAATGTCCGCAGTGTCGGCACGTGTAGGTCACATCTTCGACGCGCACCCCACGGCGGTTCGACACCACGCGACTGCCGCTCCGCTGCAACTTGTGCTGCTTGCACCGGGGGCACCTGCTTGCCCGTCGCGCCGAGATGAAGCCCGTCAGACTTGCCATTCCCCCAAAGAGCATACAGATGATGACTAAGGCAATCGCGTCGCTGTCGCCCGAGTTGTCTTCGGGCTGGTCGTTGGGCATGCTGCCGTCCAGGCGGGCGCAGACAGCCCGCACGCCTGCCACCATGCCTTCGCTCCACTGCTCATGCTTGAGGTAGGGCACCATCTGCTGCACCTGAATGCGTTTGCAGATGGCATCGGGCAGGTCGCCTTCCAGTCCGTAACCGGTGTAGAACTGCACGCAGCGCTGGTCGGTGACTAAGAGGATGACCAATCCGTTGTCGCGTCCCTTTTGCCCCACGCCCCACTCGTTGAGCAGGCGGTGTGCAAAGTCGAAGCAGTCGGCATCGCCAATCGACGGCACCACGGCAACGACGGTCTCGATGCCCGTCTGTTGTTCCAGCGCATAGAGCATCCGGTCGATGCTGTCGCAGGCAGCGGCGGAGAGGATTGACGCAGGGTCGCATGCATAGCGCAGCTTGTCCTGCAAGTGCACCTTGGGGATGTTGTCGGGCGTATAAACGGTCTGCGACTGCAAGGGAAGCAGCGGCAGAGAGAGTAGCAGTAGCAAGAGCATTCGTTTCATACTTCAGCGGATATTAGTGGATATACTGTTCGACGAACCGGTGTACGCGGCGGGTGTACTCCTCGCGGTTCTCCTTGTACGATACGGCATGTGCGGCGCCCGGCACGACCCACATCGCTTTCGGCTCCGGCTTTGCCTCGTAGAGCGGATAGACCATCTGTGTGGGGACGTACGTGTCGGCGCTGCCGTGGATGAAGAGCATGGGCAGGCTGCACTTTGCCACCTGCTTCAGCGGGGATGCTTCGCCGAAGCTCCAGCCGTAGCGCAGCTTGCACAGCGTGGTGGCAGCATGGAGCAGGGGGAAGGGAGGCAAGCCGAACTGCTCCTTCAGCTCCTTGGCGAACTGTGCCCACACGGAGGTGTAGCCGCAATCCTCGACAAAGCATTTCACGTAGGGGGGCTGCGGTTCGCCCGACACGCACATCGTGGTGGCAGCTCCCATGGAGATGCCGTGCACTACCATCTGTGTCTCGCCGCCGTAGAGGGCATTGGCAACCTCCATCCAGCGCAGCACGTCGAGGCGGTCTTTCCATCCCATTTGGATGGCGCTGCCGCCGCTCAGTCCGCAGTGCTGCAAGTCGGGGAGCAGGATGTTGTAGCCCAGCGCGCGGTGGTACAGGTAACCGATCATCAGCATACGCACGCTGCTGTCGGTGTAGCCGTGCACGATGACTGCCGTTCGGCGCGTGGGTTGCGCCGCGGCGGCATAGAGGGCATGCAGGCGGATGCCGTCGGGGTTGACGATGAACGTGTCGCGCAGGGCGCCCGCCGTTTGCAGGCTGTCCACCCACGGTTGGATGTAGGGATATTCATCGAACATATAGCGATAGGACGCTGCCACATCCCTGCCGTCGTTCGTGCCGGGACGCAGCGAGTAGTCGAGCATGTAGAAGCCGCCTGCCGCCGTCGCCGCTGCCAGCAACAGCGCCACTGTCAGCGCGATGCCGCCTATCCTTTTCATGACCTTCTTTTTCATACGCCGTTCTTCATTGTTCATTGTCGATTATCCGTTCTCTCCGCCTCCGAACTCCATCAGGTAGGCTTTGATGAATCCGTCGATCTTGCCGTCCATCACGCCGTTCACGTCGGAGGTCTGGTGGTTGGTGCGGTGGTCTTTCACGCGGCGGTCGTCGAACACGTAGCTGCGGATCTGCGACCCCCACTCAATCTTCTTCTTGCCCGCTTCGACCTTGGCTTGCTCTGCCATGCGGTGCTTCAGCTCCTTGTCGTACAGGATGGAGCGCAGTTGTCGCATGGCATTCTCGCGGTTCTTGGGCTGGTCGCGCGTTTCGGTGTTCTCGATGAGAATCTCCTCCTCCTCGCCGGTGTAGGGGTCTTTGAACTGATAGCG
>JAISGR010000162.1 GCA_031262995.1 Prevotellaceae bacterium
CGCTTCGCCTCCTCCTACAACTGGGCACGCGGACTTGCCCTGACGGACGGCATCGAGACGGGCAACACCATCACCAACCAGCGCAGCATCGACGTCAACGGACGCTTCAATCTGGAGACGCTATATAATAAGGTGCCTTTCCTGAAGAATGTCAACCGCCGCTTCTCGGCATCTTATCGCAAGCCTGCCGATAACAGGCAGAACGCCCGCCAACCACGCACAGACAGAGGTGCCGCCAATGCACAAGGAAATGTGCAAGGCAAAGACAGCCTCTCTTTCAAAAAGAGCATCAAGAAGAACCCCGAAGAGCGTTGGGCATACAAGCTCGCGCAGTACGTCGCCCGCCTCGCCATGAGCGTACGCAACGTCAGCCTCACCTACAAGAACACCTACGCCATGACCCTGCCCGGCTTCCGTCCCGAGGCGGGCGACCTGTTCGGGCAGAAGAAGCGGGGCGGCATGTTAGCTCCCGGGCTGGGCTTCGCTTTTGGCATGACGGGCGACAGCTATATCGAGCAAGCCTTAGAGCGCGGCTGGCTGGTCTGCAACGATTCTGTCGTCACCCCTGCCACCACCAACGCGCTCGAGGATGTGCAGCTGCGCGCCACCATCGAACCGTGGCGCGACTTCAAGATCGACCTCACCGCCATGCACACCCGCAACAGCAGCCGCAGCGTGCAGTATATGTTCGACGGCATGCCCGAGACGCGCAGCGGCAACTTCACCATGAGCATCGTCTCCATCGGCAGCGCCCTCGAAGGCTCCTCCGCCCGCAACGGCTACCGCTCGCCCACCTTCGAGCGTTTCCGCCGCAACTTAGACATCATGCAACAACGTGTCGAAGCGCAATACCTCGGTGCCCGCTATCCGCAGGGCACCTCCCTCGCCGGAGAGACCTTCGACCCTGCCAACGGCACCGTGAGCAAGTACAGCCCCGACGTGATGATCCCCGCTTTCCTCGCCGCCTACACCGGCAAGGATGCCGCCAAGAGCACCCTCAGCCTCTTCCCCGGCATCCTCTCCATGATGCCCAACTGGCGCATCACCTACAGCGGGCTGGGCAAGCTCCCGTTCCTGAAGAACACTTTCCGCAGCGTCAACCTCAACCACGCCTACCGCAGCAGCTACACCATCGGCAGCTACAACACCTTCCAGAGCTTCCGCAGCTACATGGGCGACCTCGGCTTCATGGACGACGTGCAGACGGGCAACCCCGTGCCCACCTCTCGCTTCGACGTCAGCATGGTCGCCATCAACGAGCAGTTCTCCCCCCTCATCGGCATCGACGCCACCCTCCAAAACGGACTCACTGCCAAGCTCGAATACAAGACCACCCGCGTGCTCAACCTCAGCCTCGCCGCCCTCCAATTGGTCGAGACCGCCTCGCGCGACTTCGTCGTGGGCATCGGCTACAAGCTCATGAACTTCCGCCTCTTCACCGCCCGCAACGCGCAGGGTAGCAAGACCGACATCAGCCACGACCTCACCCTGCGCGCCGACGTGTCCTTCCGCAACCAGTCCGCCCTTGCCCGCGACATCGTGCAGGGCACCACGCAAGCCACCAGCGGCAATCGCGCCCTGAAAATCTCCTGCTCGGCAGACTACCAGCTCAGCAAGCTGCTCACCCTCCGCGTCTACTACGACCGGCAACAAAACACGCCGCTGGTCTCGACAACGGCGTATCCGGTGGTCAGCGCAGACTTCGGGGTGAGCATGAAGTTCTCGTTGACGAGGTAAAACCTATTTATCTCATTTACTTTGTATAAGTTACGGATTTACCATACCTTTGCGCAATCATATCATTCATCATTCGTTAAATGCCCGCATATATGATAGAAAGAATAACCATCCCCTACGCCATAGCCGACTTTGCCAAATTGCGCGAAGGAGGTTATTATTACGTGGATAAAACCCGATTTATTCCACGTTTGGAAAATTATGATGCCCCTACCTATCTCCGTCCCCGCCGCTTCGGTAAGAGTCTCTACGTCTCTATGCTCGCTTACTACTACGACATTGATGCTGCCGACCGCTTCGAGCAATTATTCAGTGGCACCTACATCGGAAGCAACCCCACGTCCGAACACAATAAGTATATGGTGTTACGGCTCGACTTCTCTCAACTACGGGTAGGAGATACGATGGGTGATATGGAGGAGAACTTCAATAATTTAGTTTGTCCCCTCCTCAAAGGCTTTACGCACGGAGGTCGCGGTTACCCCCGTTTTTTCCAAGGCTTCACTTTCAGCGATGAGTACGACGCGGTGGCTATGCTCAACGATATTCTTGCTTGGATACGTTACCAAAGCGGTGTACCTCAGCTCTACATCCTGATCGACGAGTACGACAACGCCACCAATCAAATGATAACGGCAAACAAGGATGACCTTTATAAAAACATCACCGGCAAGGAAAGCTTCTTCCGCACTTTTTTCAAAAGCATCAAGGCCGGCTTAGGTGCAGGCAACGTGAGCCATTGTTTCTGCACCGGCGTGCTCCCTATCACCATCGACGACCTCACCAGCGGCTACAACATTGCCGAATTCCTCTCGTTGCGCCCCAATTTCATTGAAATGATGGGCTTTACGCACGAGGAAGCCGCCACATACCTACACTACGTCATAGATAACTATGGTAATGAAGACAGTTCGTTCGAAGATATATGGTCGCTTCTCATAGACAACTACGACGGATACCGTTTTCGATTCAATGCCCAGCCCCTATTCAATCCAACCATACTCACCTATTTCTTTAAATATTTTGCCGACCTAAACGGTGAGATCCCCGACGAACTGATCGACAACAACCTGCGCACCGACATCGGTTGGATGCATCGCCTGACCGACACGATGGAGAATGCCCACGAGATGCTCAACCAATTAGTCGCCGACGAAGAGTTACTCTATGCTGCCGCAGACCTGCAAAGTCGCTTCGGCAGTACCACGCTCAAGAACTCCAATTTCTATCCCATCGCTCTTTTCTATCTGGGCATGACCACCCTGAAAAGTAGAAGCATCATGATATTGCCCAATCTTACCATGCGTAGCATCTATATGGATTACTACAATGAGATTTATGAGGTGCATTATGATGCATACCGACAGCTTGCTGTCTATAGCACCTTTGCCGACAACCGCCAACTCGAGCCGCTGGTAGAGAATTTCTTCGAGGAATACATCCGCATACTCCCCGCCCAAGTGTTCGACAAGATCAACGAGAACTTCGTTCGTTGCGCCTTCTTCTGGCTCAGTTCCCGGTACATCAATAGCTACTTCTCTTTTGCCATCGAACCCAACTACCCTTCGGGTCGCCCCGACTTGGTGATGAAGGGTCTGCCCGGCACCTCGTACCACAACGATTGCCGTGTGGTGGAGTTCAAATACTTCAAGGCGAAAGATGAAGTGGTTGTCAAAGCCCTCACCGCCCCCCGCGAAGAGGACATTGCGCAGGTGAAAAGCTATGCTGCGGACATCAACCGCCAATTTGTCAACTACAAGATGCGCACGTATGTAGTCTATATGGTTACGAATAAATCCTGCCGGGTATGGGAGGTGTAACAACGTTTACTTGCGAGAAATGAATATAGAAACGGCGCAACCTGTAAAGGGTTGCGCCGTCTTCGTTTTTACAAACGATTATTGATACGGGTCGTCCGGATCGGTACCTCCTCCACCGCCGGTGCTTCCGCCACCTGAACCGCCGGTACTTCCGCCGCC
>JAISGR010000179.1 GCA_031262995.1 Prevotellaceae bacterium
ACCAGCGAGTTGAACGTGCCGCCAATCTGTATGTACTGGTTGCCTCTGTTACCGCCGCCGCCCAACAGGTTCAGCATGGGGTTGACCACGGTGTTCAGCATACATACCGAGAAGCCCGAGATGAAGGCACCCAGCAGGTAGATGAAGAATGCAACGGGGATGTTGAAGAGTACATTGGTTTCGCCGATTGTTCCCGAAAGGAACTGCACGAGTATTCCGAAGAAACCCACGGCAATGGCAGCCAGCGCTGTCTTCTTGTAGCCGAACTTGGCAAGCATGTTGCCTGCGGGAATACCCATGAAGAGGTAAGCCAAGAAGTTCATCATATTGCCCATCTTGCCCCAGAAGTTACCGGCTTCGACCAAAGCCGGACGTTCTTTCCACAAGTCGCCGAGGGGGACAGCCAGATTAGTGACAAATGAGATCATCGCAAACAGGAACACCATCGTAATGATCGCTACGATGTTTCCATTCTGTTTTTGTTGTGACATGGTTGTAATGTTGTTTTAATGATTATAATTAGGGATCTTTGTTGTTTGCTGCGTTTTAACGACGTACATCAAATCTGTAAGCGGTAGACTGGTGATAAACCTCGCCTCCGTTCAACAATGCCGACGGGAAATACGAACGGTTGGGCGTATCGGGGAAGAGTTGTGCTTCGAAGCATACGGCGCTGCGTGCGGGGAAGGTGGCTCCGTGTGCTCCGGTAAAGCCGCTGAGCCAGTTGCCTGTGTAGAGTTGCAAGCCGGGCTGGTCGGTATAAACCTCCAGCACGCGACCGCTTTGGGGTTCATAACAGGTAGCAGCCAGGAGGTAATCGCGTGCCTCTATTTTGTTCAGCACATAGCAGTGGTCATAACCGCTTCCTCTCTTGAGCTGTTCAAAGTCGGCATGGATGCGTTTGCCGATGGTGTGCGGTGTGCGGAAATCCATGGGCGTACCTTCGACCAACCGAATCTCTCCGGTGGGAATGGCTTCGGCTGTGATGGGCAGGTAGAAGTCGGCATTGATCGTCACCTCGTGATTCAGAACAGACGGGGTGGGATTGGCAGCGCCTGCCAGATTGAAGAAAGCATGGTTGGTGAGGTTGACAAGTGTCGGCTCATCGGTCGTCGCTTCGTAGGTAATGCAAAGCTCGTTTGTGTCGAAAGGAATGGAGTATTTCACCTTGACCGTAAGGTTTCCGGGATAGTTCTCCTCCAGATTGCGGGATGTATAGGTAAAAGCCATTTCGGAGTCATTCATGCGGTGAGGTTCCCACACACGGGTATGAAAGCCGGTCGGTCCGCCGTGCAGCGTGTTCGGTCCTGCATTCTGTGCGAGCTGGTAGTAGCCGCCGCCTATCGGGCAGTAACCATTGGCAATCCGGTTGGCATAGCGACCGATGATGGTGTTCAGGAAAGGCTCCGGATTGTTGACCACGCAATCAATGTTGTCGTGTCCCAATACTACATTGGCATATTTACCCGCTTTGTCGGGTACCATGATAGAGAGGATGGCGCATCCATAATTAGTAAGAGCAACCTCCATGCCCCGGTGGTTTTTCAAGATGAAAAGATCTGTCTCTTTTCCGTCAATAACTTTTTGAAAGTCTTCCCGTTTCAAGCCCGATAAGTTGCTTTCGGGAGAGCGTGAGTTCATCATATAGTGTGCTATTTATAAATTCGTTGCAAATAAAAAGAAATTCTTTTGCACTCACAAAGGTTTAAACATAAATGTTTGGAAGCTTTTTAGAAAGTTTAGCGTTTATCGCATGTTATGGCAATAAATATTTTTTGTATGTTTGCTCCGAAAATGTAACAAATGACAATATTCTCAATCGGAAATCAAACAGTAGTTACGAATGTATCCTCTAAAGTTCGAACCGCTCCTGAAGCAAACGCTTTGGGGTGGTAATAAGATTGCGGCGTTTAAGAGATTGGATGAAGCGCCCGACAATGTAGGTGAGAGCTGGGAAGTTTCGGCTGTAGAAGACAGCCAATCGGTGGTTGCCAATGGTCCCGACAAGGGACTGACGTTGACAGAAATGGTACGCAAATATAGTAGCGAACTCGTAGGAGAAGCCAACTATGCACGCTTCGGTACCAAATTTCCTTTATTGATAAAGTTTATTGATGCCCGGCTGGATTTGTCCATACAGGTGCATCCCGGTGACGAGCTGGCGCGCAAACGCCACAACTCGATGGGAAAGAACGAAATGTGGTACGTGATAGCTGCCGACAACGGCGCGCGACTCATTTCGGGTTTTGCCGAACACATTACGCCCAAGGAGTACAAAGAGCGGGTGTACAACGGCACCTTTGCCGAGGTATTGCAGACATGCACCATTGCCCCGGGCGATGTGTTCTATGTCCCTGCCGGACGGGTGCACGGCATCGGCGCCGGCTCGTTTGTGGCTGAGATACAGCAAACCTCCGACATCACCTATCGCATCTTCGACTACAACCGCCGCGACAAGGAGGGCAAACTGCGCGAACTGCACGGAAGCATGGCGGTCGAAGCCATTCACTTCGAGGATGTGCAGGATGATTTCCGTACCGAGTACGAAGCTGTTCCCAACGAACCGGTATCGTTGGTAGAGTCTCCCTATTTCACCACCTCCCTGTACGACATGACCGAAGATATCAGTTGCGATTATTCGGAACTCGACTCGTTCGTGGTTTTCATCTGTGTGGAAGGGGCTTGCAACCTCAGAGACGATGCCGGAAACATCACCTCACTTCGCTCCGGAGAGACCGTACTGTTTCCTGCCACCACGCAGGAGGTAACCATCACACCCGAAGGCGGAGAGGTGAAGTTGCTGGAGACGTACGTATAAATCCAGACAAATTGTAAAGCCGCTTATTTGTCTTTCAAAGAGAATGCCGCTGTCCCGACAGGAGAACGCTACTGTCCTGGACAAGAGAACGCTTCCATCCCATTGAGACCAGCCCGTTGTTTCATTGACACAAGCCGGTTGTCCCATTGAGCCGGAAGCGTTCTCCTGTCGGGACAGCAGCGTTGTTCCATTGGAAACACTTTTCCGTATATTAATTGAATGAATTATCAGAAATTGCTTTACCTTTGCGCCGCTATGACTAACTCATTAAGCATTCAATGAAACATTTATCCTCTATTCAAGACCTGCTGCAAGTGAAGGAACAGGCCTCTAACGCACTAAAACTGCGTCAACAGAGTGACAAACAAACATCGGAAGAGACCTGCGGACTTGCCGTGGGCACTCCGCACCTGCAAATCCTGATTTGTGGCGGCACCGGATGCAAGGCATCCGAAAGCCACGTCATTGCTGAACGCCTTCAGCAAGCCCTCGAGAGACATCAGATTACCGACAAGGTAGACGTAATCACCACCGGATGCTTCGGTTTCTGCGAGAAAGGACCCATTGTCAAGGTCATCCCCGACAATACCTTCTACACACAGGTGACACCGGCTGATGCCGACGAAATTGTAGACGAGCACATTGTGGCGGGACGAAAGCTGCAACGACTGCTCTACGTAGACCCCAAGACGGAAAAAGCGGTGAGCGACTCCAAGCACATGGACTTCTACCGCAAACAGATGCGCATCGCTTTGCGCAACTGCGGACTGATAGACCCCGAAAACATTGAAGAGTACATCGCACAGGACGGATATGCCGCCCTGGCAGACAGCCTGCTCAACCGGCAGCCTGCCGACGTGGTGGATCTCCTCAAACGCTCGGGACTGCGCGGACGCGGCGGCGGCGGTTTCCCCACCGGACTGAAGTGGGAGCTGGCAGGCAAGAGCCAAGCCGACCAAAAGTATGTGGTATGCAACGCCGACGAGGGCGACCCGGGTGCCTTCATGGATCGCAGCATCATGGAGGGCGACCCGCACTCCATCATCGAAGCCATGACCCTGTGCGGCTACTCCATCGGCGCCTCGCAAGGATTGGTCTATATCCGCGCCGAATATCCCCTCGCCATCCAGCGGTTGAAGATTGCCATCGGGCAAGCCCGTCAGTACGGGTTGCTGGGCAAAAACATCTTCGGCAGCGGCTTTCACTTCGACATTGAGATTCGCTACGGCGCCGGCGCCTTCGTGTGTGGCGAGGAGACCGCCCTCATACACTCCATGGAGGGCAAGCGCGGCGAGCCTACGCTGAAGCCTCCGTTCCCTGCCGAAGCCGGCTATCTGGGCAAGCCCACCAACGTGAACAACGTAGAGACGTTTGCCAACGTGCCCGTCATCCTCCAACGGGGCGCCGAGTGGTTTGCCTCCATCGGCACTGCCAAGTCGAAAGGCACGAAGGTGTTTGCGCTCGCAGGCAAGATAAATAATGTGGGACTGATTGAAGTACCCATGGGCACCACGCTGCGCGAGGTCATCTACGAGATTGGCGGCGGCATCAAGGGCGGCAAACGCTTCAAGGCGGTGCAGACCGGCGGTCCGTCGGGCGGCTGCCTCACGGAGAAGCACCTCGACACCCCCATCGACTTCGACAACCTGCTGGCGGAAGGCTCCATGATGGGGTCGGGCGGCATGATTGTCATGGACGAAGACGACTGCATGGTCTCCGTAGCCCGCTTCTACCTCGACTTCACCGTCGAAGAGTCCTGCGGCAAGTGCAACCCCTGCCGCATCGGCAACAAACGACTGCTCGAGCTGCTCGACAAGATTACCGCCGGACGCGGCACCGAGGAAGACCTCGACACCCTCTCTACCCTCGGCAAGGTGATCAAGGACACCGCCCTCTGCGGACTGGGGCAAACCTCGCCCAATCCGGTGCTCTCCACACTTGCCAACTTCCGTGAGGAGTATCTGGAGCATGTACGCGACAAGCATTGCCGTGCCCACCAGTGCAAGTCGATGATGAGCTACGTCATCGACCCGACGCTGTGCATCGGCTGCCGGCTGTGCGCCAAGCACTGCCCCGCCAACGCCATCGCGGGCGAGCTGAAGCAACCGCACACCATCGACACCGATGCCTGCATCAAATGCGGCGTGTGCGTATCGCGTTGCAAGTTCAAAGCCATTACTGTTGCGTAACCCTCACTTTATATATTATGGAAGATAGACAAGTCACCCTCCAGATAGACCATCACTACATCACCGTGCCGCAGGGAACCACCATCCTCGAAGCGGCACAGAAGATCGGTATCGACATCCCCACGCTGTGCCACATCGACCTGAAAGGCACCTGCGTAAAGAACCGACCCGCCTCGTGCCGCATCTGCGCCGTGGAGATCGAAGGACGTCGCAACCTGGCGCCCGCCTGCGCCACCGCCTGCACCGAAGGCATGAAGGTACGTACCAGTACGCTGCGCGTGATGAACTCGCGCAAGGTGCTGGTGGAACTCATCCTCTCCGACCATCCCAACGACTGCCTCACCTGCCCCAAGTGCAACAACTGCGAGCTGCAAACACTGGCGCGCCGCGTGAACATCGACGAGAACCTCTATACCTACGGCGCACATGCCCCGCGCAAGCACGAGGTGTCGGCATCCATCGTGCGCAACATGGACAAGTGCATCTACTGTCGCCGCTGCGAAACGGTGTGCAACGAGGTGCAGACCGTGGGCGCGCTGGGAGCCGTCGACCGCGGATTCCACACCACCATTGCACCGGCGTTCGACCGCGAGCTGACGCAGAGCGAGTGTACCTACTGCGGACAGTGCGTCGCCGTCTGTCCCGTAGGCGCCCTGACCGAACGCGACTACACCAACCGCCTGATCGACGACCTCGAGAATCCCGACAAGGTGGTCATCGTGCAGACAGCCCCCGCCGTGCGCGCCGCACTGGGCGAGGAGTTCGGACTGCAACCCGGCACGCTCGTCACCGGCAAGATGGTCTACGCCCTGCGCGAACTGGGCTTCGACTATGTGTTCGATACCGACTTTGC
>JAISGR010000116.1 GCA_031262995.1 Prevotellaceae bacterium
GCAAAGGTGACGGGTAATATTGGAAAGAAATGGGAAGAGGCGTCAGAGCAATCGAATCAGGTGGGGGATGAAGATAATCAGCCCTGCAACGGCAGCCGTCGCCGCGCAGACCAACACCGCACCGGCGGCAATGTCCTTGACCATGCCGGCAATGAGGTGATATTCGGGCGATACGAGGTCGACCACTCTCTCCAGCGCCGAGTTGAACAGTTCGGCAGCGATGACCATGCCGATGCACAGTATCACCACCAACCATTCCGTGCGGGAGATGCCCAGCGAGAAACCGGCAGTAACCACCAGCACGGCGGCTGCCACGTGGAAATAGAGATTCTGCTCCTTGCAGATACATTGCCGGATGCCTTTGCAGGCATAACCGAAACTATGGATTTGTTTCTTGTAATCGTAGCTCATGATTGGATGAATTAATGCAATGGGGGTAAGTATTTATTTGCGGGTAAGCATCTCGTTATTTGTATAAAACGATGTAAAGATAGGTAAAACTTGTCACATGGTGCTTGTCGCTTGCGCCAATGAAGCAGATTTGGCGCTTTTTCGCTTGTTTTTTTGGAAGTTATAACGAAAGCGGCTACTTTTGCTCCTGTTCTTTCAAGTAGTTGAACCCATTACATGATATGAAGAGTGCGATTCTTTCCGTATGGAGATTTTACGTCAACGGCTTCCGCAACATGACGCTGGGACGTACCCTGTGGCTCATCATTCTGGTGAAACTCTTCATCATGTTTTTTATTCTTCGTCTTTTCTTCTTCCCCGATTTTCTGAATACCCATGCCGGTGACGACAAGGGTGATTATGTGCGCAACGAGCTTATTCGAAGGGCTATCGGCAACGAGAGCCTACCTGATAACACTCACTAATATTGAATAATGTATGATTGAACAGATTGACACTTCGTTAATTGACTGGTCGCGGGCACAATTTGCCATGACCGCTATTTATCACTGGATTTTTGTACCGCTGACGCTTGGACTGGCGGTCGTAATGGGTATCATGGAAACCTTGTATTACCGGACAGGCAATGAGTTTTGGAAACGCACTGCCCAGTTCTGGATGAAGCTGTTCGGCATCAACTTTGCCGTGGGCGTAGCCACAGGGTTGATTCTGGAGTTTGAGTTTGGTACCAACTGGAGCAATTACTCTTTCTTTGTCGGCGACATCTTCGGCGCACCGCTTGCCATCGAAGGTATTGTGGCATTCTTTATGGAAGCCACGTTCATTGCCGTGATGTTTTTCGGCTGGGAGAAGGTGAGCAGGAAGTTCCACCTTGTCTCTACCTGGCTCACCGGACTGGGCGCTACCATCTCCGCCTGGTGGATATTGGTCGCCAATGCCTGGATGCAACACCCTGTGGGCATGACCTTCAATCCCGATACGGTGCGCAACGAGATGTCCGACTTCCTTGCTGTGGCATTCTCGCCGGTGGCAGTGAGCAAGTTCTTCCACACCGTACTCTCGGGCTGGGTGCTGGGCGCTATCTTCGTGATCGGCGTAAGCAGCTGGTACCTGCTGAAGAAGCGCGAACGCCCCTTTGCACTGGCAAGCATCAAGATTGCTGCCGTGTTCGGGTTGGCGGCATCGCTGCTCTCCGCCATCACGGGCGACAGCGAAGGACACGTGGTGGCACAGCATCAGCCCATGAAACTGGCTGCCATGGAAGGGTTCTATGAGGGACAGGAGAAGGCGGGATTGGTGGCTGTGGGGTTGCTCAACCCCGACAAGGAAACCTATAACGACGGAAAAGAGGCGTTCCTCTTCAAGGTAGAGGTGCCCTGGCTGCTCTCCTTCCTTGCCAATCGCGACGTGGATTCGTACGTGCCGGGCATTGCCAACCTGATTGAGGGCGGGTATCGGTTGCCGGACGGAACAACAGCGCTGTCGGCGCAGGAGAAGATGGCGCGCGGAGAAACGGCGGTGAATGCACTTGCCGACTACCATGCCGCCAAAGAGGCAGGCAATGCGGCGGGAGCGGATATTGCCAAACAGACGTTGCAGGCAAATATGCCTTACTTTGGTTATGGATACATCAACGACGTCAACAAGTTAGTGCCCAACGTGCCGCTCACCTTCTACGCATTCCGGGTGATGGTGATACTCGGCTGTTACTTCATCCTCTTCTTCGGTGTGGTGTTGTTTCTTGCCTACAAGCGCGACCTCTCGCGGATGAAGTGGATGCACTGGGTGGCGCTGCTCACCATTCCATTGGGTTACCTTGCCGGACAGGCGGGATGGATCGTGGCGGAGTGCGGACGCCAGCCGTGGGCAATCCAAGACCTGCTGCCGGTGAATGCAGCCATTTCGCGCCTGCAAACCGGTTCGGTGCAGGTTACTTTCTTCCTTTTCCTGATTCTGTTTGCCGTCATGCTGATAGCCGAAGTGATGATTCTGCTGAAAGCCATCAAGGCGGGACCGGCACACAACTAATATAAAGAGACTATGACATACGAATTTCTACAACAATACTGGTGGCTCATCGTATCCTTATTGGGAGCCATCCTCGTGTTCCTGCTCTTTGTGCAGGGAGGCAACTCGCTCATCTTCTCGTTGGGCAAGACAGAGACGCAGCGGAAGATGCTCATCAACTCCACCGGACGGAAATGGGAGTTCACGTTTACTACGCTGGTCACCTTCGGCGGCGCTTTCTTCGCTTCGTTTCCGCTGTTCTACAGCACCAGCTTCGGCGGCGCCTACTGGCTGTGGATGATTATCCTCTTCAGCTTTGTGTTGCAGGCAGTCAGCTACGAGTTTCAAGGAAAGGCAGGCAATCTGCTGGGCGCGAACACCTATCGCACGTTCTTGGTCATCAACGGCATCGTAGGGCCGATCTTGCTGGGCGGTGCGGTGGCTACCTTCTTTACCGGCTCCGATTTCTACGTAAGCAAAGCCAACATCGTCAACGTGGGAATGCCCGTTATCAGCCAATGGGGCAACGGATGGCACGGACTGGACGCCCTTACCAATGTATGGAACGTGGTACTGGGACTGGCTGTCTTCTTCCTGGCACGTATCTTGGGGGCGCTCTATTACATCAATAACATCGATGACGACGACCTGGCATATCGCAGCCGCCGGGTGATTGCCACGAACACGCTGCTTTTCCTGCTCTTCTTCCTCGCCTTTGTGATTCGTACACTGCTTGCCGACGGATATGCCGTGCTGCCCGACGGGAAGATTGCGATGGAACCCTACAAGTACCTGACGAACTTCATTCAGATGCCGGTGGTACTGCTCCTCTTCCTGTGTGGGGTCGTGCTGGTACTTTTCGGCATCGTCAAGACATTGGTGAAGATGACCTTCGACAAGGGCATCTGGTTTGCAGGGGCAGGCACCGTGCTCACCGTACTCGCGCTGCTGCTGACGGCAGGTTACAACCATACCGCCTACTATCCCTCCACGCACGATTTGCAAAGTTCGCTGACATTGGCAAACAGCAGCTCGAGCTACTTCACCCTGCATGTGATGTTCTACGTATCGCTGCTTGTGCCCTTTGTGCTGGCATATATCTTCTACGCATGGCGCAGCATCGACATACACAAGATAGGTCGGAAAGAGATGACCGACGGCGGACATGCCTATTAGTTTTCTTCTCATTGACATTGATTTATATACACAGATTTAGATACACAGCATGAAGACCCTGTTAGTTCTTTTGTTGCCGTTGCTGGTAGTGACCTCTTCGTGCAGCAACCGACGCCAACGCGAGCAGCAGCGAATTGCTGCGGAAGCTGCCGCTGCCGACTCCGCACAAGCGGCTGCACCAGCTAAGAATTTACAAATGCCCGATATTCCACCCATGCTCGACACGCCGGAAGCCCGAATGGACTATCTGGCAGCGCATTACTGGATGAATCTGGATTTTAACGATACCGTTGACATCAAACGTCCCGAATACGGTGAACAGGCGTGGGTGGATTACATCCACGTGTTGGAGATGATGCCCAACAGCAAGGCGGGTGACATCCTGGAGCGCTTCTTCCGACGTGCCGGCGAGAACAAGACCGTCTACCACTTCTTCACAGGCATGGCGGACAAGTATCTGTACGACCCCAACTCACCCATGCGCAACGAAGAACTCTACATCTCCGTGCTTGACGCCATGCTGGAAGGCAACGTACTGACCGATGCCGAAAAGATACGTCCGCGCGACAGACGGGTGATGGCGGAAAAGAACCGGCGAGGCACCCAAGCCCTGAACTTCACCTACACCACAGTCGACGGAGCAAGCGGCACACTCTACGGCACCGCCGCCGACTACACCCTGCTCTTTATCAACAACCCGGGATGTCACGCCTGCCGCGAAACCATCGAGGCGCTGAAGCAGGCACCCCACATCAACCGGCTGTTGCAGACAGGCAACCTGAAGATTCTTGCCGTCTATCCCGACGAAGACCGTACGGAGTGGGAGAAGCACCTGCCCGACTTCCCCGAAACATGGCTCAACGGTTACGACCGCAGCCTGACGATGAAATCGAAGAATCTGTACGACCTCAAAGCCATCCCCACGCTCTATCTGATGGACAGCAACAAGTATGTGCTGCTCAAAGATGCCAACGTGGTGGATATAGAAAACTATCTCGGTAACAGAAGCTAAAGGAACAAGTCGCTCAACTCATTGAGGTGAGTTGCTCAACTCAACGGAACGAGTAGCTCTACTCAGTGGAACGAGTTACTCTACTCAATGAAACGAGATACTTAATTCACTGACAAAGATCACTTCCTCTTAAACACGAAGCGCACCAGCAGGAAATTGACCGGTATGGCAATGGCATATACCGGCAAGGGTGCCAATTGTCTGTTTATTCCCAGCCAAAGGAACAGGTTCAACAGCACGAGGTGCAGCAGGTAGTTCACCAAGTGTGCCCCTCCGAATCCCATCCCCCTGCGCCACGAGGGAGCACGCCGAAAAGTAAAGAAAGCGGTCAGGTAGAAGTTCAGCACGAAACTGACGGCATAGCCGATGGTGTATGCCACGTTCACCGGAAGGAAAGATTGAATGCCCAGATAGATGCCGTAGTGCACGGCAGTGGCTGTCACACCGACCAAAACGAAGCGGATAAATTCGGGAAGTTGTTTCATCTTTTCTTCATTTGAAGCGGCAAAGTTAGGCATTGTTATATAATAATCGTACTTTTGCCGCCCAAAACAATAAGCACATCCCAACGAACAATGTCCGAACGTAAAACAGCATTTTGGATCTTGGCAGCAGTGAGCATGCTGGTTATCCTGCCCTTTCTGAGCGAAACCATATTCTATTCCAAAGGTGAACCGCGCGAAGCCATTGTGGCATATACCATGTTGGAGAGTGGCAACTGGATACTGCCGCTCAACTATGGTACCGACATGGCTTACAAACCTCCCTTTCTTTATTGGGCAATCGCCGCATTCTCTGCTATCCTGCCGGGTGGGGTAACGGAATTTTCGTCGCGCCTGCCCTCGGCGCTCTCGTTTCTGGCAATGTTGTGGGTGGTTTTCGACTTCTTCTCCCGCCGAAAGAATGTACGGACGGCGTTTCTGACCGGTATGCTGTTGCTCACCTCTTTCGAGGTGCACCGTGCGGCAGTGGCTTGCCGGCTCGACATGCTGCAAGTGTCACTGATAGTGATTGCCCTGTTGCAGCTCTACCGGTGGGACGAAAAAGGATGTCGCACCGTGCCCTGGCTTGCCGTGGCGCTGATGGCGGCGGCTTCGCTCACCAAAGGACCGGTGGGAACCCTGTTCCCCTGTTTGGTTATCGGCATCTACCAGTTGGTGCGGGGCAAGCACTTCCGGCGTGCATTCTTTCCGCTGGCAGGCATCGGACTGCTGTCGCTCGTTCCGTTGGTAATCTGGTTCTGGGTAGCCTATCAACAGGGCGGAGAATCATTCTCGGCGCTGATGATGGAGGAAAACACAGGACGGTTCTTCAACAAGATGTCTTATGATTCGCACAACAATCCCCTCTGGTACAACTTCCTGACCCTGATTCTGGGATGGATTCCGTGGACGGTTGTCTTTCTTATCTCCCTGTGCTACCTTCCTTGGAAGCGGCTGCTCCGGTTGCCGGAAGCCGATTCATGGCGTGTCCGCATCGGCAGGACGTGGAACAGGTTCCGTATGCAGCCGCCGGTACAGCTGTTGACGTGGCTTACCATCCTGATCATCTTCATTTTCTATTGCATACCCGAGAGCAAGCGCAGTGTCTACCTGTTGCCCATCTATCCCTTCATGGCGGTATTGATGGCGGAATATCTGTTGATGCTGGTGCGGAAGCGGGTAGGGGTGTTCAGGGTTTCGGCTGTGCTGTTTCTGTCGGTGAGTGTGTTGCTGACCGTTGTTTTTCTGGCAGTGCGGTGGGGCTTGATACCCGACTCCATCATGGGCAACGGGCGTCATGCAGCCGAAAACATTGCTTTCCTGCATGCCTTGCGCGATGCGACACTGTCGGTTCCGCAGTGGTTGCTGGTGTGGCTGCCCGTGGTAGCTGCCGGCTGTACAGGCTGGGAGCTGATGAAACGGAAACGTTGCTACACCTTATTATATAGTATCGTCGGCATGATGATAACGCTCTTTGTGGCATTGGACGGCGTGTACCAACCCATCGTGCTGGCGGTGAAGTCCGACAAACACCTGGCTGAACAGATACGCGAGGTGGCGCCGCACGGCGTTGTTTACTCGTATGCGAATATGAGCTTTTACGGCGTCAACTACTACCTGAAGGATGAGATGCGTCACTTCGAGACGGAGCTGCCTGCCCGGGGCTATGTGATTGTTCCTGCCAAGTTGGTCGACGAGCTACAGGAAACGTTCGGTCACCGATATCGCTTTGCGGTGCAGTTCGTGACCCGACAACGCAGCTGCGATTTGCGCGACAAAATATATATGTATCATTTTGAAGAAAACTAAAATCCGTATGGTGAACTTTCCGTTCGATATTATCGACAAATACTATCCCGAAAAAAACGACCTGAAACTTATTCTGCTGGAGCATAGCTATCAGGTGATGGATAAAGCCGTGAGCCTTGCCGCCAAACACCGTGAGCTGAATCTGGACACCCGCTTTCTGGCAGATGCAAGCATGTTGCACGACATCGGCATCTTCCTGACCGATGCTCCGGGCATTCATTGTCACGGTGTCCATCCCTACATTTGTCATGGTTATCTGGGAGCCAATCTGCTGCGCGAAGAGGGGCTTTACCGCCATGCCATGGTGTGCGAGCGACACACCGGCGCCGGCTTGTCGCTCGACGAGATCGTTAGGCAGAACCTGCCCGTTCCGCACCGCGACATGCTGCCGGTCACGCTCGAGGAGCAGCTGATCTGCTTTGCCGACAAGTTTTTTTCAAAAAGCCACCTCAAAAAAGAGAAAACCGTCGACGAAGCGCGCAAGAGCGTGGCACGTTACGGCAAGGAAGGCTTGGCACGCTTCAACCGCTGGTGCATCCTTTTTCTGTAGCCCCTAATTTTGTTAAACCATTGTGATTATCCGCGTTAAATGCTTACTTTTGCGCCCATTCATTCAAGCATATCATCCTATTGAAGGCAAATAAAACAATATCGTTTACGATACTTCTTATCCTGCTCCTGTCCGTCGGCAATGCTTTCGCCGGACAACGGGCGGATACGTTGCAACGCGATTCTTTGCCATACAACAGCAGCCTTCAACGCGACTCCTTGCCGTACAATAACAACCTGCAACGCGATTCCCTGCGGAACGACTCCCTGCGGCAGCCGTCCGCCGAGCCTAAAAAGGAGCCGCTGGAGGCGCCGGTGATATACGAAGCCAACGATTCCATTACCTTTACACAGGCGGGTTACGCCAGCCTCTTCGGGGACGGAAAGGTGAACTACGCCCAAGGGAACATCGAGCTGACCGCAGCCGTCATCACCATGAATCTCGACAGCAGCACGGTCTATGCCCGGGGAGTGGAAGACTCGCTGGGCGTGATGAAAGGTACGCCGGTGTTTAAAGACGGCGACACACCCTACGATACCAAAACCCTCCGTTACAACTTCAAGAGCCGCCGCGGACTGATCAGCAATGTGGAGACCCAGCAGGGCGAAGGATATGTTGTGGCGCACAATGCCAAAAAAGGGAAAGACGACGAACTCTATACCCGCGACGGCACCTATTCCACCTGCGACAACCACGAACATCCGCACTTCTACCTGAAGATGACGTATGCCAAGGTGCGTCCCAAGAAGGATATCGTCACCGGACCTGCCTATCTGGTCGTCGAGGATGTGCCGCTGCCGCTGGCAGTACCCTTCTTCTACTTCCCTTTCAACAGCAGCTATTCGTCGGGATTCATCATGCCGACCTACATGGACGACTCCAACCGCGGCTTCGGACTGACCAGCGGCGGCTACTACTTCGCCATCAGCGACAAGATGGACATGCAGGTACGGGGCGACGTCTTTACCAAAGGGTCGTGGGCGCTCAATCTGGAGAGCAACTACAGCGTGCGCTACAAATATTCGGGCATGCTGCAAGCCAGCTATCAGGTCACCAAGACCGGCGACAAGGGACTGAGCGACTATATGGTGGCAAAAGACTTCAAGATTGTGTGGTCGCACCGCCAAGACCCCAAGGCAAACCCCAATACCACCTTCTCCGCCAGCGTCAACTTTGCCTCCAGCAGCTACGAACGCACCAACATCGGCAACCTGTATAACGCCAATGCCGCCTCGCAGAACACCAAGACATCCAGCGTGAGCTACTCGCGCAACTTTCCCGACCTGAAGCTCAACATCGCCCTCTCGGGCAACATCGCCCAGCGCACCAGCGACTCGACCGTCAGCGTCACCCTGCCCGACCTGAACATCACCCTGAGCAATATCTACCCCTTCAAACGGAAAAAGCAGGTGGGCGAAGAGCGGTGGTACGAGAAGATTCAGTTCCGCTACACCGGACGGTTCACCAACTCCATCACCACCAAAGACACCGAGCTGTTCAAGAAAAACCTCGTCAGGGACTGGAAAAACGGAGCGCAACACAACATACCCGTCAGCGCTACCTTTACGCTCTTCAAATACTTCAACCTGACACCCTCCATCAACTACACCGAACGCTGGTACACCCACAAGACGGAACAGGGGTGGAATCAGGAGGCGCAGCAGGTGGAAAAGACCGATACCGTGTACGGCTTCTACCGGGTGTACGACTATAGCGGCAGCCTGGGGCTGAACACCAAGATTTACGCCATGTACAAGCCGCTCTTTGCCAAGAAGCACGAGATACAGATTCGACACGTCATCACCCCGACGATCAGCCTGAGCGCCCGACCCGACTTCGGCGCCAAGCATTACGGCTACTACGACACCTACGTCAAGACCGACCGCAACGGCATACCGACCGACACCGTGTCGTACAGCCCTTATGCCGACGGCTCCTTCGGCGTGCCCGGCACCGGCAAGTCGGGAAGCATCTCGTTTGACATCTCCAACAACCTCGAGATGAAATACCGCGACCTCAAGAGGGACACGGTCATGAAACGAAGCCTGATCGACGAACTGGGCGCCAGCATCAGCTACAACCTGGCTGCCAAGCGGCAGCAATGGAGCAACCTCAACCTGCGCCTGCGCCTGAAGCTCTCGGAACGATACACCTTCAGCATGAACTCCGTCTTTGCCACTTATGCCTACGCCTTCGACAAGAACGGCAATGTGATTACGGGCGACCGCACCGAGTGGTCGTACGGGCGCTTCGGACGGTTTCAGGGATACAGCAACTCGTTCAGCTACACGCTCAACAACGAGACGTGGAAGAAACTGACCAATTTCTTTACCGGTAAAAGCGACGACGAGAACAAGGACGGGAAAAAGAACGGCGCCTCAGACACGGACACGGAAGGCACCGACGATGCCGATGCCGACGACCCCACAAACGGCGGCATGAACGAACCGAAGAAGGAGAAAGCCCAAGCCGATTCCGAAGGCTATCAGGTGTTCAAGATGCCGTGGTCGTTCAACATCAGCTACGGCTTCACCCTGGCGGAAGACAGGGGCAAACCCATCAACCGGCACTCCATGCGCTACCCCTACAAGCTCACACACACCCTGAGCGGTTCGGGAAATATCAAGATTTCCAACCGGTGGACAATCAACTTCAATGCCAGCTACGACTTCACCGCCCGCCAGATCGCACAGACCGTGTTCAACCTGAGCCGCGACCTGCACTGCTCCACCATGACAGCCAGCCTGTCGCCTTTCGGTCGCTACCGCTACTACAACTTTTCCATTCGCGCCAACGCCAGCATCCTGCAAGACCTGAAGTGGGATCAACGCAGCCAGACACAGTCCAATGTCCGGTTCTATTGAGCGGTCGGCGCAATCCCAAACAGTATTGGATGCAGACCGGGGTAGTCGGAGTGACCACCTAGGGTAGTCGGAGTGACCACCCAGGGTAGGTGGAGCGACCACCTAGGGTAGGTGGAGCGACCACCCAGGGTAGGTGAAGCGCATTTGTCTTGCGAAAAAACAACTTGATGGTGCAATAATTAAAAACAATCTTGTATATTTGCGCACAATTACGGACAGATTCTGTTGTTATTCGATTCAAGTAAGATATTCGATTAAAGTATTAAGAAAGCTGATATGAAGAAAAGCTTTGTGCTTGCCGTCACATTGACGTTGCTGTACCTGCTTGCAGGGCGACAGCCGTTGAACGCATCCGAAAAGCAAAGTGCATACAATGTACTCCTTATACAATCTTATGATACCCGTACGCCTTGGCACAACGAGTTGACCGCAGGATTGCGTTATGGGTTGGAAGCAAACGGCATCCACGCCAACATCACGGTTGAATATCTCAATGCCGCTTATTGGAATTATTCGGAGGAGCAACTCATCATGCGTCGCATCTGCGACCGTGCCCGCCAGCGCGAGACCGACGTGATTGTCACCGCCGGCGACGAAGCGTTCTATACCCTGATGCATTGCGGCGATTCGCTGCCCCACCAGCTTCCGGTGGTCATTACGGGCATCAAGTTCACCGCTTCCAACCGGTTGGATTATCCCAATGTGTGCGGTTATACCACCCGTATCGACTTCCTGCAACTGCTGGAGAATGCACAGCGCATCTTCCCCCGGCGTACCGAGATAGTGGCGTTGCGCGACAACAGCCAGACTTCCAAATTGGGCATTGCCGAGCTGGACAGCGCTTTCCAGAATTTCAAGATACACCATCCGGAATACAAGCTCCATGTACTCAATGTCGAAGGCGACGATGCCATGCGTGCCGTAGCCAGCATCTGTTACCCGCAGAATGCCTACAACCGCATTGCCATCGCTCCCAAGTGGACAAACTTTATGAGTTTCGTGGGCAAGAACAGCAAGGCACCCGTCTTTGCCGGACAGAACGAAGCCCTGACCAACGGCGTGTTCTGCGTGCACGACGTGACGCCCGTGGTGGAGACCCAGCGGGCTGCCGACCTGGCGGCGCAGATATTGAGGGGCGTTCACCCCTCTACGTATGGGGTGCGCGACTATCCCGGACAGATGATTTACGACTACAAGCAGTTGGAATACTTCAATATACCGCAAGAGTTGGTCAGAAACGGCACGGTGCTCAACGTGCCCGTTGCCGTGCGCTACCGCGTGCTGGTGATACTGGGCTATATCGTTACTGCCGGCTTGCTGATACTGCTCGTCATCTGGCTCAACACCATGCGTCGCCGCGAAGTGCGCCGGCGTACTTATGCCCAAACCCGCCTGCTGATACAGAACCGGCTGGTTGAACAACGCAACGAGTTCGACAACATCTTCAATTCGATACGCGACGGATTAGTGACCTACGACGTAGACTTCCGCATCCACTTCATCAACCACTCCATGGCATCCATGGTGCAGATGGACAAGGAGGCTGTCGAGGCGCGCAACTACGAAGGCAAGGCAGCCGGAACCGTCTTTCGGCTCTATGTGTCGGGCGAGAACGTGATGCACAAACTCTTGAAGGAGGCGCGCGACACCAAGCGCATCGTCCCCTTCCCCGAGAATGCCTTTATGCTGGTGGTCGGAAACGGAAACTATTTCCCCGTGTCGGGCGAGGCGGTGCCCATCTACTCGGGCAACAAGCTCACCGGCGTGGCTGTCTGCTGCCGCAACATCTCCGACGAAGAGATGAACAAGCGCTTCTTCAACCTTGCCATCGAGTTCAGCTCCGTATTCCCGTGGTCGTACTCCATGCAATCCAACCTCTTCACCATGGCAGGCAAGTTCCTCGACTACTTCGATGTCAAGGAGGAGGACAAGGACGACTTTACCCTCGACAAGCTGATGGCGCTGGTACATCCCGACGACATCGAAGGCATGCGGGGATTCATGAATGTGTGCAAGGGCGAACTGTCGGATGCCAACGGCGTAGCCCGCTTCCGCAACGGACTGGGCAAGTTCGAGTGGGTGACCTACCACTGTGTGGCTTACAAGGGATTCGACGCCAACGAACCCTACATGCTGCTGGGTGTATGCCAGAGCATTCAGAAGTACAAGGACACCGAAGCCGAGCTGACCGCCGCCCGCGACCGTGCCCTGCAGGCAGACAAGCTGAAGTCGGCATTCCTTGCCAACATGAGCCACGAGATACGCACGCCGCTCAACTCCATCGTGGGATTCAGCGACCTGCTGCGCGACATCGACTCCTTCTCGCACGAAGAGGTGAAGCAGTTCATCGACACCATCAATATCAACTGTACCCTGTTGCTGGCGCTGATCAGCGACATCCTCGACCTGGCACGCATCGAAGCCGGCTCCATGGACTTCCATTTCGCCGACATCAACCTGTCGTTCATCATGCAGCAGATATACGATTCGCAACGATTCACCATGCCCGAGGGCGTGGAGCTGCTCATCGACCTTCCGGAAGGCGACGGCAAGAGTATCCAGACCGATGTGGTACGGCTCAAGCAGGTCATCAACAACTTCATCAACAATGCCAAGAAGTTCACCAGCAAGGGATACATCAAGATAGGCTACACCACCGAACGCTCGGGCTGGACTACCTTCTTCGTCGAAGATACCGGCTTGGGCATCTCCGAAGAGAACCAAAAGCGCATCTTCGAACGCTTCTACAAGGTGGACAGCTTTACACAGGGTGCCGGATTGGGACTGAGCATCTGCCAAACCATCGTCGAGCGGTTCAACGGCAAGATGGAGGTCTCTTCCGAGCTGGGCAAGGGCACCCGCTTCATCATACGTATCCCCGATATACACATCGAAGCCGAGGTGCCGATACCCTCGACCACTTTTTGACGGGACAATTGCCCCTTGGTAATTAAATCCGGTCTTGCCATTTAATTGTCGGTTGACAATTGTCAATTGTCCGATTTAGCTATCTTTGCAGCCTTTAACTGATTAAACAACAATCTTATGCCTGTTATATCCGTTCGGGGTGAAGAGATGCCCGCCTCGCCGATTCGAAAACTCGCCCCCCTTGCCGATGCTGCCAAGGCACGCGGCACACACGTTTTTCACCTCAACATCGGACAACCCGACTTGCCCACCCCGCAGGTGGCGATAGATGCCATCCGCCACATCGACCGCACCGTGCTGGAATACAGCCCCAGCGCAGGCTATCGCAGCTACCGCGAGAAGCTGGTGGGCTACTATGCCAAGTTCAACATCTCCCTCACTGCCGACGACATCATCATCACCAGCGGCGGATCGGAAGCGGTGCTATTCTCCTTCCTGGCGTGTCTCAACCCGGGCGACGAAATCATTGTGCCCGAACCGGCGTATGCCAACTACATGGCTTTCGCCATCTCGGCAGGCGCGGTGATACGCACCATCGCCACCACCATCGAGGAGGGATTCTCCCTGCCCAAGGTGGAGAAGTTCGAGGAGCTGATCAACGAACGCACCCGCGCCATCCTCATCTGCAACCCCAACAACCCCACCGGCTATCTCTACTCGCGCCGCGAAATGAACCAGATACGCGACCTGGTGAAGAAGTACGACCTCTTCCTCTTCTCCGACGAGGTGTACCGGGAATTTATCTACACCGGCTCTCCCTACATCTCCGCCTGCCACCTCGACGGCATCGAGCAGAACGTGGTGCTCATCGACTCTGTGTCGAAGCGCTACTCGGAGTGCGGCATCCGCATCGGCGCGCTCATCACGAAGAACAAGGAGATTCGCAGCGCCGTGATGAAGTTCTGCCAGGCACGCCTCAGCCCCCCGCTGATCGGACAGATAGCCGCCGAGGCATCGCTCGATGCGGGCGAAGAGTACATGCGCGATGTGTACGACGAATATGTGGAGCGGCGCAAGTGCCTGATTGACGGCTTGAACCGCATCCCGGGCGTCTACTCGCCCATCCCGATGGGTGCCTTCTATACGGTAGCCAAGCTGCCGGTCGACGATTCCGACAAGTTCTGTGCCTGGTGCCTGTCCGACTTTGCCTACGAGGGACAGACCGTCTTCATGGCGCCGGCTTCCGGTTTCTATACCACGCCGAACACGGGACGCAACGAGGTGCGCATCGCTTACGTGCTGAAGAAGGAAGACCTGACGCGCGCCCTCTTCGTCCTGGAAAAAGCGCTCGAGCAATATCCGGGACGGATAGAATGAGCTTTCCCTATTACATCGCACAACGCATCTATCGCGGCAGGCACGGCAGCCGGCAGGCATCCCGTCCGGCGGTGTTGATTGCCCTGACGGGGGTAGCCGTCGGGCTGGCAGTGATGATTGTGACCGTGTCGATCGTAATAGGATTCAAACGGGAGGTGAGCGAGAAGGTTGCCGGCTTCGGACTGCATATCCAAGTGAGCAACGTCCGGGCTTCCCGTTCGTACGAAACGCTGCCGGTGGTGATCGACAGCGTCCTGCTTGCCCGACTTGCCGCACAGCCCGGCGTGGTGCACGTGCAGCGCTACTCCACCAAGCCGGGCATGATAAAGAGCGCCGACAGCTTTCAGGGAATGGTGCTCAAAGGGGTGGGGCAGGAGTTCGACGATGCTTTCTTCCGGGCACACCTGCTCGAGGGGGAGATTCCGCTCTTCACCGACTCGGCGGCAACCAACAAGGCGCTCATCTCCCGTTCGCTGGCAGAGAAGCTGCGCCTGAAGCTGGGCGACAGGCTCGATACCTACTACGTGCAGGACAATATCCGCGCCCGCCGGCTCACCATCGCCGGCATCTACCAGACCAATTTCTCCGAATACGACAACCTCTTCCTCGTCACCGACCTCTATACGGTGAACCGGCTCAACAACTGGGAGCCGGGGCAGGTGAGCGGCGCCGAACTCGCCATCGCCGACTACAACCGCCTCGACGACCTGACATGGACGCTTGCCGACAGCCTGTACAACCACACCGACCGCTACGGCGAGCACTACTGCGTGCTCAATGTCGAGCAGCTCAACCCGCAACTCTTTGCCTGGCTGAACATCCTGGATGTCAACATCTGGGTGATCTTGCTGTTGATGACGGGCATATCGGGCTTCACCATGGTGTCGGGGCTGCTCATCCTCATCATCGAACGCACCTCGATGATAGGCATCCTCAAGTCGCTCGGCGCCGACAATACCACCATCCGAAAGGTCTTCCTCTGGTTCTCCGTCTTCCTGATAGGGAAGGGCATGTTGTGGGGAAACATCATCGGACTGGCGTTCTACTTCGTCCAATCCCGCTTCGGCATCTTCCGCCTCGACCCCGCGACGTACTACATGGACAAGGTGCCTGTCTCCTTCAGCCTGCTCTTCTTCCTCCTGCTGAACATCGGCACCCTGATCGCTTCGGTGCTGATGCTCATCGCACCCTCCTACCTGATTACACGCATCCATCCTGCCAATTCCATGCGCTACGAGTGAGCGCGGGCAAGCCGTTTCCAACACCCTGAAACAGCCGTTTCAAAGTGCTTGCTGTCCAGCGTCGTTGGACAGGTTGTCCAGCGTCTTTGGACAAGCTTGTCCCGAGACGTTGGACAGGCTGTCCAACGACATTGGACAGAGAGCCGGTTGTCGAGCCGGCAATCACGAAGGAGACCGAGGTGGTGTTGCCCGCTTCGTCGACTGTTGTGAGCGTATGTCTGCCGGGGGCGGGCTGCAATTTGATTTGGTGAAAGTCCCGGGTCTGCGTCAGGTACTGATTGTCCAGGTGCCAGTAGACGGTGCCGGCGGGGCGGCGGTGCGCCAGCTCGGCAGTGAAGGCGCCGCGACTGCCGTCCTGCTGTCGGGGCAGGGTGATGCGGGCGTTCATGGTGGGGTAGATGAACTGCATCGGTTGCAGCGCTTCGTCGCCGCTGCCCGGGCGCGACGGGGGAAGCGGTCGGTAGTCGGGATGGTACCGGCGGTAGTACCACTCCCACACGGGGGGCAGGGTGAACCATACCTGCCCCGCTGCCGGATGGTGATAGGGGCAGGTCTCCGTGTCGCGCCCCGCCGGGAGGATGAGCAGCGTATCGGTCTCGTCGCAGAACCGCCCTGCCAGCATGCCCGACCGCCGGCACACCACGGCATCGACAAACTGATTGGCAGGACGTTCGAACCAGCGCGAGCGGGGCAGCAGGTTGAACACGTCGAACAGCACAGGACCGGCTGTGCGTGCCCCCACCAAGCCCGGCTTGCCCTCGCCCGTGGCATTGCCCACCCATACACCTACGGCGTAGCGGGGCGTGACGCCCACTGCCCAGGCATCGCGGAAGCCGTAGCTTGTGCCGGTCTTCCACGCCACGGTCTGTATGGAGCTGACGGCTCGCCGGTCGATCTCTTCGGGGCGGTTGACCTCCTTCAGGGCTTCGAAGAGCTGCCACACGGCGCCGGCGTGCAGCGTCTCCGTGCCGCCGCCGACGGGGGGCAGCCCGAGCAGCGTGCGTCCCATGTCGGTATAGGCGCGGGTCACCTCCCACAGGGTTGCTTCGCCGCCGCCCAGTATGAGCGACAAGCCGTAGTGGGCTGCCGGTCGGCGAAAGGTGGTCATGCCCAGCTGCTCCAACAGCGCGCGGAACCGCGCTACGCCGTAGCGCCGGAGCAGCTCCACGGCAGGGATGTTGAGCGAGCGTGCCAGCGCCTCGGCTGCCGGCACTGCCCCTTCGTAGCGGCGGTTGAAGTTTTGCGGGCTGAACCCGTTCAGGTTGATGGGGATGTCGGGCAGCAGCGTGCGGGGCAGCAGCGTGCCCTCTTGCAGCATGGCGGCGTAGAGAAAGGGCTTCAGGATGCTGCCCGTGCTGCGCGGCGCGCGGATGATGTCTACCTGTCCGGTGCCTTTCGGCTGTTCGTAGCGCACGTTGCCGCAGTATGCCGCAGGCGCTCCGGTGTGCAGGTCGACAACCAATATGGCGAGGTCGCGGATGTCGCTGCGGGCAAACTCGCTGTTCCAGCGTGCTGCCAGTGCATTGATCTGTTGCTGGAGCTGCTTGTCGACCGAAGAGACGACCTGCCTGCCCGGTTGTTCGAGCTGATAACGGTCGGTGAGGTGGGGCGCCGCTTGCGGCAGCGGGTGCGGGGCGTCGGGCAGGGGTTCGTCCGTTGCCAGGGCGTAGGTGGTGGCGTCGATGGTGTGTTGCTCGTACAGCCGCTTCAGGAGGCGGTTGCGCTTGGCAAGCAGGGCGTTGCGTTCCTTGGCGAGGTGCATCATGCCCGGGGCATTGGGCAGTACCGCCAGCGTGGCAGCCTCCGCCCACGACAGCTCCTCGGCGGGATGTCCGAAGTATCGGCTGGCGGCAGCATCCAGCCCCACCACATTGCCGCCGAAGGGGGCGTGCGAGACGTACATGGCAAGTATCTCCTCCTTCGTGGCGCGCAGCTCGAGGCGGGTTGCCCGGATCATCTCCGTGAGCTTCTCGCCCCATGTCCGCTCTTTGCCCCCTCCTGCCAGGCGGATGACTTGCATGGTCAGGGTGCTCCCGCCGCTGACGATGCGCCGGTGGCGCAGGTTCAGGTAGAGGGCGCGCGCCACGGCAATCGGGTCGACGCCCGGGTGGTAGTAGAAACGATGGTCTTCGAAAGCAAGGAGGCACTGCCGCACCTTGTCGGGCACCGTGACGCGGGGCGGGAACCGCCACTGACCGTCGGCAGCCACACGTGCGCCCAGCAGCTCGCCGTGCCTGTCGAGCACCACGGTGGAGTAGGGGCAATGGAACAGCTGACGGGGCAGGCAGAAGAGGTAGCAGAGCAACAGCCACCCTGCGATGAGGAACCCTATTCGGCGGCTTGTCCGCCTTGTCATGCTTCGCATAGCCTGCACCTTGTCACGCCCGACATGGTTCGCCGGCTCTTGTTTGGTTGCGCCTGACATACTCCACAAAGGCGTAGGGGCAGGCATGGCGTTCGTCTGCCGCATGCGCTTCCCTGCCGGTCTCCACCCATTCGGCAGGGTCGACGGCAGGAAACCAGGCATCGGCTTGCGGCGCTTCGGCGTCGATCTCCGTCAGGCAGAGCGTGTGGGCAAGCGGCAGGGTTTGGCGGTAGATGCTTTCGCCACCTATTATATAGAGGTGCTCGTCGGGGCGACAGCTTCGGAGCGCTTGGGCAAGCGAGGCGAACAGCTCCGCGCCCGGGCACGACGTGTCGGGATTGGATGAGAGCACGATGTTCCGCCGGTTGGGCAGCGCCCCCTTGGGCAGCGACTCGAAGGTCTTCCGTCCCATGAGCACGGTGTGTCCGGTGGTGAGTTGCTTAAAGTGCTTCAAGTCGTTGGGCAGCCCGAACAACAGGCGGTTCCGGTAGCCGATGGCACGGTGGCGGTCGATGGCGGCAATGAGCGTAATCATATTCAGGGAGTCTTTGGTTATCCGGTCGCAAAAGTAGCCATTTTTTCGGGTTGCCCATGTTTTCCTTTCCCTATCTCTTTGTCAATTAGAATATTCTCCCTTCCTTTGCGCACTATTTACAATAAAACGTCAATTAAAGTACAAGAGAATGGTGTGTATGTATCGCAAAATAGGCGCCCGGATGTTT